>CAYUAG010000089.1:0-15161 GCA_964442615.1 uncultured bacterium | reverse complement strand
ACTCTCAGGTCTATTTCTACGAAAAAAAAATGGACAGCAAAAAACATAAAAAAATTAAGGTCTCAATCCCACCTTAGTTTAAAAACGGTGTGCTGCATATGCTTATTCCTAAATCAGAAAAAGTTAAACCAAAGCAGAAACAAGTATCATAATGATATGATACTTAGAAATATATGATAAGTTTCGTCAGATAATCCCAGCAATCACGTCAGAGCAAAGCAAAAAAGCGGGCATAAAAAATTCATGCCCGCTTGTTTTATCCAAACAGATTTTCAAAATTTATTGAGGAAAACCTGACTTCTGCACTTTCTGGGTATACCCGGAAGGAATTTGAAACACAGAGGCCGGAGCCTCCTTTTTACCATAATCCATTAACTCAGCCCATGATTTAACTTCCTGGCCCATCATATTTCTAATTGTCTCGGATTTAACTACCAGCCCCTCAATTTTTTTAAATTCATTTTGTAGTTTATCTATATGACTCTTCATACCGGGCATCATAAGGTAAGGAGCATAATGCAGTTTCTCATAATTTGATACCGGCAGTTTAATGTCCGTAGCTACCCAAATATCCGCATTTATGGTAGTTCCCATCATACTCATGGTTTGCTGATATTTTTCACACTCCCACTTATTAATTGTCTTCTTGTCACCCGTAGGAGTTATACTGACTTCAATATTTCCCATCATACTTTTCATCATTTTTTGCATTTGGGCATTTTCCTCTGATTCAGCTGCTTCTTGATCCATTTTTATTACCATGTAAGTCTTTTCCCTGTGATCAATGGTTGTCATAATTTTCTTATTGAAATCCATAATGAATGAATTCTGTTCTCCTATCATGGCGAATTTTGTATCTGTCATCCAGATGGTTTGAATTTCATTTTTTTCCGGCTGCTTTTGACCCATCATGGTAAAAGCATCCGTGTGTGTTTTCTGTTTGATAAAAAAATCCTGTGAGAACAGAGGGGATGCTAAAATCAATAGAGTGAATAAAATAATTGATATAATACGCTTCATAATTGACTCCTTTGTTTTATTTTTTTTTGTGTTAGCTGATTTCTCAAAAACCTCACCCTGAGAAAGTCTAAAAACCTCCCCAGGATTTCAGCTGATCATTTATCCACCGGAAACTCCTCGTGCTCAGGCCAAGTTCCTAAGGGCTCTTCCTCAATCTTTTTTATAAGAACTTCAATTGCTTTCATTAATTGAGCATCATAGCCTCTGGCCATTTCATCTGCTTTGAGGTCTACTACGATGTCTGGCTGGACACCTTTATTCTCAACTACCCAGTTTCCTTTGGTATCATAAACCCGGTAATCAGGCGCTGTAAGCCCTCCTCCGTCAATTAAATCAATAAACATGGAAACTCCTACCAGACCTCCCCAGGTTCTGGTTCCAATAACTGGTCCCATATTAAAATGTTGAAATTCATGAGGAAGTTCATCTCCACCTGAGCCAGCCTGACGGTTGGTTAAGCATACCATATGAGCATTAACAAAAAAATTGGGGCTTGTCTGGTTATGTGAATACCTTCGTGTCCAATAAGCATGAGGGGTTTTACGTAATCTTTTAAGAAAAATATTGGGATCAAGTCCACCTCCATTATAACGGCCGTCTATGATCAATCCCTTTTTTCTGGTTTGAGAATAGAAGTACTTGGGAAACTCTCTGGCTGAACCTAAATAAGTATCTGGAAGATGCAAATACCCTATAAGACCGTTTGATTCTTTTTCTGCAAGTAAACGATTACCTTCAACCCAGTCAAGGTATCTAAAAGTTCTATCACTATAGGCAGGTTTAACAGTTATTTCTCTGGCATCTTTAAATGAAGGTTTGTTATTAATTGTGAGGATTATCTGTTTATTGGCATAATCTTGAAAATAACTGTAAATATTGCAGTCAGCAGTTACTTCTTTATTGTTAACCGCAAGAAGATAATCACCCTCCTCTACATTAAGACCTGGTTTTGCCAGAGGAGGAATTATATGTCGGGTCCAGTCTTTGACTTTATAGATCTTTCTAAAACGATAGCGGTTGGACGATGTATCCAGTTCCCAGTCTACACCAAGCATGCCTACATTCACTCTATCAGCTTTTCTTCTCACATCTCCTCCATACACATAGGTATGGGAAGTATTCAATTCACCTATCATCTCTCCAATGATAAATCCAAGATCCTGCCTGCAGGAAGCATAGGGGAGAAGAACTGCATATTTCTCTTTTATTGCTTTCCAGTCAAGACCATGCATATTAGGTTCATAATAGAAATCTCTTTCCATACGCCAGGCTTCATTATAAATTTGATTCCATTCTGCTTGGGGATCAAGAACCATTTTTAGATCAGAAAGATCAAGTAAATTTCCTGGAGAATCTTTTGTATCAGAGCTGATTATACCGATATCATTACCCTTTTTATACACTATTTGGCAACCATCAGCAGATAATTTATATCCATTTATATCTTCAATTAATGTTCTTTCTTTTCGGGAATCAAAGTCAAAAGCATACAAAGTTTTCTCTCTTACTTGACGAAATTCAAACCTGTTAAAGTCACCCTCATCTTTATTTAAATAAAATACTGAAGAGCTATTAGCTGTTAGATTACGATAATTCCCTTCAGGAAGAGGAAGTGGTTCCGTTCTTTCTGCAATCCCGTTGAAATCTATATTCAAAGATTTTACATCTTCATCTTCACTTTTCTTTTCCGGCTCTTCATCACTCTGTAACATAAAAAAAGATGAGTATTCTTTTCTAAGAGAAACTGCATAAATCCCGCTAGTCTTTTTATAGACCATCTCCCATTCAAAATCACAAAAGGTAGGACTGAATCTCCGGTTGGAAACAAAAAAGAGTCGTCTGCCATCCTGAGAAAAAACAGGGTGAAAATCATTGAAAAGTCCATTACTGATACAATATCTCTGGTCTATTTCTAAATCATAAATAAATACCTGAAAAATATGTTCTTCAGTCATCTTTGAATAGGCAAGATATCTGGAATCAGGAGACCAGGTAAAATCATAAATTGGTTTAACATCCAGGGAGACATCAATATTTTCATATTCTGCCTTATCAACTTCAGTAATATTCTTAGACTCTACATCAAGAATATAGCAGCGCAGAGTCTGATCGGTAAAAGCAATTTTTTTGCTATCCGGAGACCATCGTAAAGTATGGCGGTATCCTTCTCCCAGTTTTGTTAGTTGCTGAGCCTTATTCTCTCCTTTTGGATCTGTTAGGTAAATTTCATACTCTCCATTCATATCAGAAAAATAAGCAATCTGCTTTCCATCCGGCGACCAGACAGCATCTTTATCTCTGGCACCTGCATTCAGGGTCAAATTCCTTATGGGGCCATTTTTTACCGGTATGGTAAAAACTTCTCCTCTGGCAACAACCAAGGCTCTTTTACCTAGGGGAGAAATATTGAAACCCTGGATATGATCTTTAACACTGACAATTTGAGGTCGTACTTCAGGAGGATCAGCTTTGATATGAACTGGAATTTTTCGATTTTCCTTTGTCTTTGTATCAAGGACATACAAAGAACCCCCCAGCTCATAGATAATTTTATCAATTCCTTTACTTGGTCTGCGCACATCATAGGTATCATGGAAAGTAAGCTGAGTTCTCTCTTTGGTATTTGTATCATACTCATAGATATTCAGAAATCTGTCTTGATCGGATGAAAAATAAATTTTATTTTCAATCCATATGGGAATACGGTCAGTGCCCACAAAATCTGTAATTTTCTCATCAGTATTGTTTTTCAAATCATACACATAAACATCCTGCGCCAATCCCCCCTTGTATCTTTTCCAGGTTCTATGTTCTCTGGCAACTTTATTATAGGCAATTTTACTCCCATCAGGAGAAAAACTCCCCTGAGTAACTTCGTGAAGAATCAACTCCTCAAGTCCACTTCCATCCGGAGCAATGAGATAGAGTCTTGTGAATCTGTTATAACTATTGCGAGATGAACTAAAGATAACTTTATTTTTTACAGGATGCCAACCAACTACAATATCTGCACCAGGATGATAGGTTAGTCTGGTAATGACTCCACCATGAATATTCATGATATAAACATCACTGTTTCCATCATATTCACCTGTGAAAGCAATCATCTTACCATCTGGAGAGAATTTGGGGAAACGTTCCTGTCCGTCATTAATGGTGAGCCGGGTTGCAATACCTCCATTAGCTGAAACTGACCAAATATCTTCACCATAGACAAAAACAATGTTATCTCCATGGATATCAGGAAAACGCATAAGAGGTCTGGTCTCTTCAGCTATGTTAACTGAAGTAAAAAATATAATAAATAATAAAATCAAACCTGCTATTGTCTTCATCTTAAACATAGTTCCTCCATTTTAAATACTTAGATTAGTTTAAAATTTCCTTCTGAGTACATAAAATTTTTTTCATGATCTCTGTAGTTTTATTTCATTCTCCTTATTTTATTAATTTGTTTTATATCGCCAAAGATTAAAAAATGTACCATATTAGTTCTCATCATTCGCCTGATTAATAGCTTTGTGAACATTATTCTTCTCCACACTTTTTAAATTCAATCAGTTCCACAGGTGCTCCATTATGCTTGATCATTGCTGCTCTTACTCCTTCAGATGGTGATTGCGGCTTGGATAGTATCTCAAATGATCCTTTCTCTAAGGTCCCATCCAAATCCTCAACTTCAAAAGCAAGATGAGGAACAGTTTTAACTAATTCAGAAACAGGAGAATCATCTTCAAATCGCATCCATTCTATCCCAAAAGGACTGGTATCAAATCCTGCTACATAAATTTTTAGATGGGGAATATAGTGTTCACCAGGTATGGATGTGGTTGTGGGAATTCCAAGATGATGATATTTCCACCCCCATTTTTCTACTGCTAAAGGAGGTTCATGATCTTGTCTAATTTCTTTCATTATTGATTAAAGTATTCTCTTTGAATCACTGGTTGTGAAATCCTATTGCTCGGTCCATCTCCTCGGGCAACATTAACAGATACTTTACCACCTAAGGTCTGAAATATTTCTGATACATCTTTATGGGTGAAACCCGGACAAAGTATAATAGCATCAATTTTTTCTTTATTATAAATACTTTTGGAAACTTTTTTTGCTTCATCCTGAGACTTCACAACACAGGTTAAAAGCCAATATTTTCCTGTATCAATAACAGTTTGATGTTTTTTATAATCTGCATCAGGTGCATGTGCTATAAACAAAGCTTTAAAAGCCATAATGTAATACCCTTAGTTAAAGTAATTCAAATAAATGTAAACTTTACCTATAAATACTATTTTTATAAAATAATAATATTCACAATAATTTTATTGCCCCTATACTATCTTTTAACTGTCTTCCAAGTTAATTTGTAAGATTTTATTAATGAGGCCATACTATAAATCCACAAAAATACGAAATCCACCACATTTAAAAACATAAATTTAATAAAAACATTTAGTGAGTTTTGTGTATTTCGTGCCTGCCCTGTTAAATTTTGTAATTTATTTAACAGGGGGAGATATCTTTTTAGAGTAAACTCATTAATCAAACTAAACAGAAAAGTGATCATTCCTCCTCAGAAGGTATGATTATCACATCGATTCTTCTGTTTTTCTGTCTGCCTTCTTGGGTATCATTACTTGCAATTGGCCTTGTCTCACCATAGCCCACTGCTTCTAGACGGGAAGCATTAATAGCTGAATTTGCAATCAAATAATCTTTCACCGCATCAGAACGATCCGTAGAGAGTTTTTGATTAAGTTTGTCACTACCTCTGGAATCAGTATGCCCCTCAATAGTCATATTACAGTCAGGATACACCTGTATTGCTTTAATAACCTTACTAAGAAGACCAAAATAATTACTTTGGATTGTTGATTTTCCTGAAGGAAAGGATATAGCATAAAGACGAATAATCACATTTTTCCCCTCTCGTAGTATCTTTGCTTCTTCTGGAGTAAAGATACTTTCAACCTTTGCAAAACGCTCTCTTCGTATTCCTTGCTGCTCTAATAATTGAGACAATTCTTTCTTTCTATACTCAAGATCACCAACTTGTGATTCCATCTCAGAAATCTGTTCCTGCAGCAGTGCTATTTGCTCATTGGCATCTTGGTATTCTTGTTGTAATGTGCTCTTTTCCTTTTTTAACTTTTGAATAGAATTGTTAATTTCAACAACTGTCTGACTATATTCCTTATCAAAACGGGGCTCTATATTTAATGTAGACGCAATATCCTTTAAATGAGTTTCAGTATCCAGCATGATTGACTCTAAGGTTTTATCTTCCTGTTCAATTTTATTAATCTGTTTGGTCAAATAAAGTGCATGATTTACTTCATACTCTGCTTCCCTAACAGTTCTGGTAGCAAGAGTGGTATCATATTGATTTTTTCTCAAAATATTTTCAGCATTATTTGCCAGATTGTTTGCTTTTGATAGAGTTAAGGGAGCAGATTTTTCCACTTTCTTCTCCTCTGCTTTCTCAAGTATACTCCATACATTTGATAAAATTTTATTTTTTATAGCAATTAGCTCCAGCTCGCGATATTCCAGAACAACCTTTTTTGATTCTTGTAATGCTTTATTTAATTTCCCATCCTCAAGAATCTTAGCAATTTCCTTTATTCTTTTTTCAAGTTCATGCAATTTCTTTTTGTCTTTTAAATAGGTTGTAACTTTAAGAAATTTATTGCGTGACTGTACACAATCGGATAGATGCGTTCTAAAAAGTTTTGAGGTCTCAACTGCCTTGAGAAAATAGACTTCTGCCATTTTTAACTCATCTTTAAATTTTTCAGCTTCTTTTCCTTTCTCATATGCCGTAGACGCTTTATTATAGTACTCCAGAGCTTTCTCATACTGTCCAGGAGAATAAACCTCTGCCTCTAATGAATCAGCTATAATTTTTGCTTCTTCAACATCTTTAAAAAGTACGGTTTTATAGTCCTGGAAAGTTGAAGAGATAAGACTTTGAGTTAAGAATAAACTCCCCAAAAATAATCTACAGAAAAATAAAAATATTACTCTTTGTGTTTTTTTAATTGAATTCATAGGGCACCTCTCTTTAAATTCATAAAAGTATTTATATAAAAATTTTATTAAAAAAATTAATTTTTATGTTAGAGCTGCCGAAATTCTTACTTGATTATATATCTATAAAAAAATATTTAAAAATTATTGCCAAGTGTTAATAATATTTTTTGTTAATTTTATTTTAGCTCTTGTAAAGCTCCGGATTTTATGCATTTTGCACAAACAGTGATTCTTTTCGAATGTCCCTTAACTTTTACCCTAACCTTTTGTAAGTTAGGAAGCCATCGTCTTTTGGTAAGATTATGAGCATGGCTCACTTTGTTTCCTGTCATCGGTCCTTTACCACAGATTTCACACACTCTTGACATTATCTCTCCTTCATAATCAATCAAAAAAATTTTACTTATATATCATACAAAAAAATCAACAAAAATGCAAGGTTGAATAAAAATATTAATATTTTTTTATTACACATATATTTTCTTATATTATGTATAATTTAAAAAATTTATCAACAAATTCTAACTCTAAGTTAATTAAAAATTTAATTTTGTTTAACCAATAACAAAAACTTTACTACAAAGAAAGGGAGAAGTATGGAACTAAAACTATATCAAATTGATGCTTTTACTCATAAAATATTTCATGGTAATCCTGCTGCCGTATGTCCTTTAGAAAAATGGCTTGATGATTCTATTATGCTCGCTATTGCTCAGGAGAATAATCTCTCTGAAACAGCTTTTTATGTACAAGAAGGAAAAAAATTTCATATTAGGTGGTTTACTCCTAAAAAGGAAGTAAACTTATGTGGCCATGCAACTCTGGCAACTGCTCATGTCTTGTTTAATATTCTGGAGTACGAAAAAAACAGGATCGAATTTAATTCAAAATCAGGATTGTTAGGTGTTTTCAAAGAGGGTGAATGGTTGATTCTGGATTTTCCAGCCCATCCTCCGGTATTATGTGAGACTCCCCCAGAAATTATAGAAGCTTTCCAATTCACACCTATTGAATGCCTGAAATCGGAAGATTATTTGATTGTTTTTAATCAGGAAAATGAGGTTGCATCAGCAAATCCGAACCTGGAAAAGCTAAAAAAGCTTGACAATCGCGGGGTTATAATTACTGCTCAATCCTCCCAATATGACTTTGTCAGTAGATTTTTTGCGCCTAACTTAGGAATACCAGAGGATCCAGTAACCGGCTCTGCTCATACCCAGCTAATACCTTACTGGTCAGATAAGCTAGGTAAAAAAGAGTTTACTGCCAGACAATTATCTTCCCGCGGAGGAGAATTGAGGTGTAAAATTGAAAACGACAGGGTGTTAATATCCGGAAAAGCGGTAGAATATATGGAAGCAATCATTAAATTATAAAAGAAAATGATTAAAATAACCAAAAATATTTCTATTAATGAAAATGAGCTGGATTTTGATTTTATTCGTGCCTCAGGGCCTGGAGGTCAGAATGTTAACCGGGTTGCCTCAGCTGTGCAGCTTCGATTTAATATTAGAGCATCTTCACTTCCTGAGGACATAAAAAAACGGCTCATAAAATTGGGGGGGAAAAAGGTAAATAAAAGGGGAGAACTGATAATAGAAGCAAAACGATTTCGCAGCCAGAAAAAAAATCGCAATGACGCTGTGAAAAGAATTATTAGACTAATTAGAAAAGCAGTCAAAAAACCAAAACCTCGAATAAAAACCAGAATCCCCTTAAAAGCTCATGAAAACCGATTGAATAAGAAAAAACAACAGAGCGAAAAGAAAAAATTACGGAAAAAAATTAAGGAGATGGGTAATGAATAAATATTTAGTTAAATTCTATTATACATATGTAATATTTTTATTATTCTACTTTTTATTGAATCTTACTTGTACTAAACAAAAAAGACTAGAAGTAAATATCCATTACCTGGGACATTCTTCATTTGTGCTTCAGTTTGATAACGGAACAACTATTGTAACTGATTATGGTAAGTATAATGCTTGGGAACAATGGGGATGGGATAGTCCCATTCACGATTTTAGTGATTTGGCACCGGATGTAATGACCTATTCTCACCAGCATGAAGATCACTTTGCTCCGGAACGACGGCCTGAGAATGTCAATTATATTTGTATGGATAATGATAGTCTAACTATCAATGAAGTAGAAATCATTCCCATAAAAACCTGTGAGGATTCACTGACTGTTGCCAATAATACAAGTTACTTATTTACCTATAAAAATATAAAAATTCTGCATTTAGGTGATGCACAGGCTCACATTATTAATATCGATAATCAAGAGGTAAAAAATCATATTACTAAGCTATTTCCAAATTCATTAGATCTTCTCTTTATGCCTATAGAAGGAAAAAATAAATTCATTCCCCAGGCTGAATCTTTTATCAATCTTTTGAAACCAAAACGGATTATACCTATGCATTTCTGGACCCAGGAATATTGTGAAGAATTTTTATACTATCTAGAAGAACAAAATACTTCTAAAAAGTCTTATCATATTAAAAGAATGGATGGACCAAAATATAAACTTATAGGTTCAGAACACATAACTCCAGTTCAAGTTATAAAACTAAAACGGGCCAGGTTTTCTACAAATAAGAGTAAGGATTGATAGGATTTAAAAAACTAATTAGTATAGAGGTCAGGATTTACCGTTCCGCTATTGCTTGCTGATGCATGGTAAATAATTTAGTGAGATTAAATTTTATTCTAATAATCATTCTACCTATAATACTGAACACTCTGGAATAATTTGATCACTCTAGTGAATGACTTCAGAGGAATTGATCTGATCAACTGTTTAATCATTTACAGCTATCCATATATCCATATCCCCGGTTGCCCGAGGATAACCATGAAAGCCTACAGCATATCCTCCAATTACAAGATATTTAACTTTCTTTGAGTTCAGCAATTGTAAGAACTCTTTGAAGTCTTGCGGAAGTTCTATCACGACCAAACATTACCTTTCTCATAAATTCAATTGCTTCAATTCTTTCCTTAGGACTCCTGTCATGCCAATAATCTTTATCATTAACATTATGTAAATCCACTATTTCAAAAACATTTCTTTGTACTTTTTCTTCAATCATTTTTTATCCAAATCACTTTAAGAATGTATTGCTTAATACAATGATTACATTAAATATACATAATTATCGACAATTAAACAAATAATTAAAGAAAACTTTCAAACTTAACTTTTACAAATACACTCCGTCTTTTCTATTCTTTTTGAATCCCTACTTATAAATTCTCCCTGAAATAATCTGTAATTTTCTGATACAAATGCAGCCTGTTTCTTCCCCGCATGTTGTGTCCATCACCAGGATAGACAAAATAGTCTACTTGCTTGCCCAGATCAATAGCCCTACCTAAATATAAAAGACTGTGCTGCCAGACAACCACTGGATCAACCGTACCGTGTATCAGCAATAATTTGCCCTCCAGATTATCAACATAATTCAGCAAACAGGCTTTTTTATATCCATCAGGATTTGCCTGAGGAGTATCCATATAACGTTCCCCATACATAACCTCATAGTAACGCCAGTCAATTACCGGACCACCAGCTACTGCTGCTTTAAACACACCAGGTCTGCGGGTCATCAATGAGACAGTTAAAAAGCCTCCATAACTCCAGCCATGTACACCTATCCTGTCTCTATCAACATAATCCAACGATCTTAGGTATTCAATCCCAGTCATCTGATCTTCTACTTCTATTGTACCTAACTGGCGGAAAATAGCCTGCTCAAAATCCAGACCACGGTTATTAGTGCCTCGGTTATCCAGAGTGAAGATAATGTACCCTCTCTGAGCCATATAGTGAAACCAGAGCCTCCACTCCGATATCCAATGATCAGTTACCATCTGGCCATGAGGGCCACCGTATACATAAATAATGACTGGATACTTTTTTGCATGGTCAAAATCAACAGGCAGGATCAAACGTGCATTGAACTCAATGCCTTGTTTATTTTTTATAGTCAGGAATTTAATTTCACCAAGTTTATAATTTTTTACCGGATTTTCAGCCTGGAGAAGTACTCTGATCTCTTGGCCATTTTTATCCAGCAGGGAAATTTTTCTCGGAGTAGTAGTGCTGGAAAATCTGTCGATAATAAAACTACCTCGGGCACAGGGATCAATACGATGAATACCGGAATAAAAAGTTAGCTGTTTTGATTTTCCGGAACTGAGACTAAGCCGGAAAGCATGTCTTTCCCTGCCATCAGGAGAAGCAGCAGTATAATAAAAATTTTCTCCGGAATCATCAAAACCATTAAATGCAGTAATATCCTGTTTACCATGGGTAAGTTGTTTTATCAACTTACCATCAGTATTGTAGAGATAGAGATGGTTAAAACCATCACCTTTGGAAAACCAGATGAACCGATCCTGTCTGTTCTTAAGGAACACAAGTCCCTGTCTGGGCTCTATCCATTTATTGTTCTTTTCCTCTAAAATCTTTTTGAGTAATCGTCCTGAATAAGGATCATACTCATTAAGCTGCAGATGATTCTGATCCCGATTCAGATGAATAACATAGATACTGCTGCCATCCGGACTCCAGGTAACCTGGGGAAGATATTGATCTTTTGGCTCTCCAGTATCTAAAAAGGTTAAGGAAGAACTTTTAATATCATAAATACCGATTGTTACCTGTTCACTTACCATCCCGGCCATAGGATAGCGGGTAGAACCTAAGGTTGCCGGACGGGTATCAATGTCTACCAGGGGATACTCTGTCACCATGCTTTCATCTTTGCGGTAAAAGGCTATCTTTTCCCCCTGCGGAGACCAGAAAATACCATCATGAATACCGAATTCAGCTCTATGCACATAGGAATCTCCATTGCATATACCCTTACCTCCATCATGAGTGATCTGTATCTCAGTACCGGAATCAAGAGCTGCAAAAAGATTACCCTCTCGGGTGAAGGCTATTCTGTAGGTATTGGATTCAATGTCTATATGAGCAGCTTCTCCTTTGATCTGATTTACTAGAACTGCATTCTTTTTTTGAATATCATAGAGGACTAATTTTTTGTTTGTATAAAAATAAAATGAATTATCATCTATCCAGTGTATTCTGGGAAAACAGGATAGTTGACCTATATCCAAATCAGACAGAGCTTTATTAAGGGAATCCAAAGGGAAAAGAATGGTTTTTTGATCGGAATCGATCTGTCCCTTAATCAGACTATACTGTCCATCTATAGTATCAGCAAAACAAAATTCATTACTCTCTCCCATCCACTGCAGTCCAGCGATGTCTTCAATTTTTAAGGATTTCTCACTGCCAAGTACAGCCTCTTCCATAGTAAAGATTTTGTCTTGTGCTAGACTAAAAGTAAATAGAAAGAAAAGTAAGAGTAAGGTTAAAAGACGTTTCATAATAACTCCTTTTATTTTAATGATTTCAAATTACCTCCACCTTATTAACAGCAATAGTTTACTCCGTGATATAATTAATTTCACTACAGTTAAACCTTCCCGGGAGCTTCAAGGTTACGGGGAGGTGATGTTTGTAATTGCCTGCTTTAAAAATCTTTTAAATCCATTATTGGCTTACTGTTTTCTGTAAATATAACATTTTTTATTTGCAGATGCACAGCTTTTTGCAAATAAAGTAACTCTTAAGTCCACCTTCTCT
This sequence comes from uncultured bacterium, assembly GCA_964442615.1. Taxonomy (GTDB): domain Bacteria; phylum Zhuqueibacterota; class QNDG01; order QNDG01; family CAYUAG01; genus CAYUAG01. Next base: position 2,441 of record CAYUAG010000089.1, on the reverse strand, counting down.
TTAAATTAGACGTATTCTCCCTATCAACAACTTTAACCTTCCCCAAGCTCCAAGCTTCCGGGAAGGTGATAGTACAGGATATTTTCTATACTGTTGAAAAATTTATTTTTTTAAAAAATTCTTGACATTCTTTGAATAGTTTATTATTATACGGTTAATTACATTTTTCATTATTCAACAGGTTGTTATGATATGATGGTATTGATCAGGTAAATAATATTGATACTCACTTGAACCAGGTATTGTCACGGATTAATGAGGTATAAAAAAATATTTTTTAATCTGTCAAGTTATAAAAAAACTTCTAATAATTGCCTTATAAAGAGGTTTTGGAAATTGGAATTAGAGAACAGGTTAGTTTAAGAGAATATTGAAATGACTAATAATGGATATTTGTTTCTACTATTGGATATGTTTGTAGGGTAGTTTTTAGTAGATAATATATATGTAGGTGCTTAAAATTAGGTATTAATCTTTGAACTCTAATGAATTACAAGAGTTTTTCACAGAGATTGAAAAAAACTGTGAGATTCTAAAAAAACAATTACCAGACGAAGTTAATACATTTGAATTATGTAAATGGTCACGCATACCATTCAAGGTTAAAACAATTGAAGGGGTACTTTTACATCGGATTTATGATTTAGGTATTGATTCTCTATCTTTATACAAAAAGAATAAAAAACTCCAATCGATTATGATAATTAGATCAGTACAAGAATCTGTTGCTGTATTATTCTTAATAACTGAAAAAATAGAAAAATGTGTAAATCGTAAGTCATTAGGAAATATTGACTCATTTTTAATAAAATGTTTATTCGGTTGTAAAATAGATCCTATTAAAAAAACTACTCCCATTCATATTATGGACGCTATTAGATGTCTTGATCGCCGGATACCAGGAAGTCAAACAGCATATGATGTAATTTCAGAATATGTACATCCAAATGGTCCAGGTACATTTGGTTGTTATGGTAACCTTGATGAATCAGTAGGTACGTATTCATTTGGACCGAAATATAAGAATGAATCATTCTTAGTTGGTATACATAATCTGTCTGCGTTTTTGAAGTCAACAAACTATATCATAAATATTATTAATGATAATTTTGATGATTTTACAGAATTATGTGAGATTGATGGTAAAAAAAATAAAAGCACATAACGAGACTGTCGAAAAACCTATTAAATTAAGATGAATTATTAACTTGACTAATTGCTTATAATTGTTTAACTCCCTATAATTACAATCAATTAGAGAAAGTTCGATGCCAAAATTAAAATTATACAATTATAATCAGACAATCATGGTGCCAGTGAATCTTCAAAATCAGCTGGTACCTGGTTCTTTGTAATTTGCGATACACTACCTTGTGGACAACAAGATAGTCCTCTATGGCTTTGAAACACGATTCAAAAAAATTTTCAGGGGAAAGAAGTTGTGATGTTATTTTTTTTTTGCTTAACGGAAGATTAAATTTTAAAAGTTATATGGCTTATATCAATAAAAGGAAATACTGATGAAACTAAAATATTATTTTATTTTAGCAATATCCTACATATTGCTATTTTCGCTAGTATTAGATGCAAGTGTTGAAACAATAACCATTACTGTAAGACAGCCTTTTGGTGGAAGTCAGTCCCCTGATGATGCACGCATTGCCGCATTTACTAAAGCAAAGCGAGAAGCCTTGGAAAAAGCAGGAACTTACCTTGAAAGTATTACAATAGTTAAAAACGCTGTTCTTGAAAAAGATGAGATCCTTGCCTTGTCTGCTGGAGTGCTTAACGCTGAGATTGTATCACAAAGAAATTATACTACTATAGATGCCTTTGGTATAGAAGTTGTCGCAAAAATAGATATTGATACGGACATACTTGAAGAAAGGATTAAAAAACTTCTTAAAGACAGAGAGCTATTAAAAAAATACCAGAATGCCCAAAAGCGTGAAAAAGATTTATTATCAAAGATAGAATATCTAAAAAAACAGAATCTGAAACTGGGTAAATTTTCTTCTGATAAGGATAAAGATAATTTAAAAAAAGATTTCAAAAGAGCCTCGCTTCAATTAAATGCTACTGAACTAAATTCTAAGGCCCTTAAATTTTATAGTTATGGTTACTTTGAAAATGTTGATAAAGCAATAGGATATTTAAAAGAAGCAATTAATCTTGATCCAGAATATGCTTTTGCTTACGCCAACATCGGAGTAGCATATGATAGCAAAGGTGATTATGACAGGGCGATAGAGTATTTACAGAAAGCTCTAAAAATATTCCTCAAAAAATTGGGACATGAACATCCTAGTACAGCTTATGTTTACAACAAAATCGGATCAGCATATGATAACAAAGGTGATTATGACAGGGCGATAGAGTATTTACAGAAGGCTCTGAAAATAGACCTCAAGAAATTGGGACCTGATCATCCGAGTACAGCT
>CAYUAG010000088.1:0-15391 GCA_964442615.1 uncultured bacterium | reverse complement strand
TTATTATTTGATAAAAATTCATATATAGTATATTCATTATTAAATTTTAAATTATTTCTACTACCCAAAATTTCAATCTCAATTATTCTGCCGGAATAATTTCTCTTAATTGGAATAATATCAAATAAAAATCATATATCATAACCGTAACCATTACTTCTTATTATTTCTTCTAGCTCACTTCTGGAAAACGAAATATTCCATCTAAAAAAATTATTTTCTTTAATAAATGGATTTTCAGAATTGAAATTTTTTGGATTACAAAGAACATCTGGTTTATCATTAATCCATTTCTCTATTTTTGACTCACTTCTCAAAGATAAACTTTTTTTTCCAGTAACTTTATTCGTGTCAAGACCTCTTTTTAAATATTTATTTAAAGTATCTCTATAAAAAAAGTAATTATTATTTAAATATCCACCACAAGATTTACAATATGGCGTTCTGCACAAATTATTATTATAGATAAGAACCTCGCCTTTTGTCTTCATTACAGCTTGTTCAATTTTATTTAAAACGTCCTTTGAACTATTAATAAATGTTGGATAACTTTTATCTGAAAAATCATAATCCTCATCATTTAATTTACTCATATTTAACAATATAGTACCTCTTGAAAGCACAGCTTGACTTTTTAAAATCTCCAAATGAAAATCAGATCCTAATTCGTGATAAATAATATTTTTTAAATATTTTTCTAAAGAAATTTTTTTTAAAATATTTATTGTCTTATTTTTACCAATATTAAATTCAATATCACCAAAAACTTTCAATACTTCTTTCTCAATTTTATCTTCATCATTTAAAACATTATAAATTAGAGTGTTTGTATGTGAATTGTTGGTTATAATCTGTATACTATTTTTTATTTTAAATACCCTGTTTATATTTTCATCACATAATTCAAAAACTGCTTTGGGTTTACTAACTTTTTCACATATAATTGACGGATTAAATTCTAACATTTTATAACAGTTTGAATTAAGCGCATCCTTTATACAATTATATTCACCTATTAATACCCTATAAAAAGTACTTTCAATTTTTTTATTACCAATCTTTATTATTCCACCAATTCTCTGTAATCTTACATCATAGTTTTGTTTTTTAAGTTTATTTAAAATATTCAGTGCAAAATTTTTATTTCTATATAAACATATCATAAATGAATAAGAATTTCTTTCATTTTTAAAATATTCAACCTTAAGACGCCATTTAAGATCAGTTGAAATATTCTTTTCAATAACTATGCCATTCTGATCAATTATTGAAAATTGTCCATTTGTTTTAAAATCTATAAAACGTTTCCCCGAAGCTATTTTTAACTTCACAAATGGGTGCTTCCTAAATGTTCTTACTATCTTATTATTCATGAAAAATTACAATGATTATAATAAACTTTATTTAACTTTAATTTAACAATAATAATATTTATTGTCAATAAAAATATACTGCTTAGGTTCATAGATTTAATAGTTTTACTTACTTCTTTAGTTCATTAAAAAAACTATTACAATATCAATTTCTTTTTAATTATAAAACCTAAAATCACTATAAACTTTTTTAATTTCTTAGGTGATGGAATATATTGATACTTTCCATTGTACTATACACATTATGTAATTAAAATCAAAAATTTTTCATAAACAAAATGCTGTATCAAGGTTAGACAAATAGTAAATCATTCAAATATATAAATTATTGTCATTGAATCTATTTATTTTTAAAAATAAGTTATGGAAATTTTATATAAAAATATATCCATAAATCAAAAATTGTAATAATACAACATTTTAATTATTATAAAATAATAATTAAAAATTATAAATTTTTTAAAGTCAGTATATATTAATTATGGATGTAAAAGAAAAAATTTATCTCCAAATATCATTAATAACTATCTTATGCCTGCATTTAGGACATAATAGTTTCATCATATCTGGACGTCTTAATTGATCAGCATTTTCACCTGTTTCAACAGGGATAAGTTCTTGCTGACTTATAATCAAAAGATTAGGATTTCCATATCCAAGAGTTCCAAGTCTTCTGACAAGCCAAGTAAGGTGATTTTTAGTTGTAATAATTGAGTGACAGATATCACAGATAACCAATTCATGGTCAATTGATTCTACTGCCAAATTTCGATCAAACAAGGCTAAATCATATTCTTTAGTGAGCTGAATACCTTTTTCAGTTATACAATAAGCTTCACAATTACCACAAAAATTACAGAAATCATACCTGCATTCAATTTTACGTATCGGTGTGTTCTTATCAATATCTACAGGTTCCTCAGGATCTTTTACAGTAATAGCATTTGCAGGACACACCTCTGCACATGCACCACATCCGATACAATACTCTTCAAAATATTTCGGTTTACCCCGAAAACCATCTACAGGTTCAATTTCAACTGCAGGAAACTTAGTTGTATATGGTTTACTAAATAACGATCTTAATGCTTCTTTTAATTCTCTCAGTTTTGGATATTTCATATCATATTACCAAACTATAATCTCGGTTTATCTCCTCGATCCTTTTTATATTGATCTATTACACTATCTTTCCATAACTTCACACCAAAAATATGAGCTCCTCTTGCTAATGCATGAGCCCCAACTGGAGATGTGAGTAATACAAAAGGTATACCAAGTAGGGCTTTTGTACCCATACTTGTAAATCCCGCTGTAAAAAAAATGCCAAAAAGTATACCACATGTTCCAAATGTAATACATTTTGTTCCCGCTTGAAGTCGATTGTAAACATCTGGTAATCTAAGCAAACCTAAACATCCAAAAACATCAAACAATACTCCAATGCAGATAATCACAATTCCAATTATTTCATTCCAACTTAACATATAATTACTCATCCAAAGTTTTATGCGATAAATATTTTGCTAAAGCTAATGTTCCAAGAAAACTTAAAAAAATCCATGCTAAAGCAACATCAAGTAAAAACGCACGTTTATATATCACAGCAAGGATTGCTGTTATTCCTACAGCAAGAGTTCCCATAATATCAATTGCTACCATTCTGTCTGGAACTGATTTACCTCGCCAAGCTCTTAATAAACATGCAAAACAACATCCAATTAATATATAAAAACAATATTGTAATATTTCAGTTAAAATATTCATTATCCTCTCAATCAAATATTTTTAAAAGAAATTTTTCGAATCTACCAACAATATTTTGAGTCGCTTTATCAATATCTTTGTGTTGAACGTTAATCCAATGTATATAAAGATATTCATCTTTTAAATCAATAGTAAAAGTACCAGGTGTTAATGTAATAGAATTAGCCAAGAAAGCTTTACCCATATCTGATTTTAACTTGGTTTTTACCTTTACAATCCCAGGAGCGATAGGCATATTTTTAGGACGAAAAAGACTTATGATAACACGATAAGCTACATCAAAATTGGCTTTGGCTAACTCCCATACAAAAACAGGTATGTAAATCATAAACCAGAACCATCTTTTTATTTGAAAAATTTTCTTTGCATCACTGACAAATAAATTACCAAAAACAAAACCAATGGCAATTGATACAACTAAACCACATAAAAGACTCTGCCAGTTAAATGTCCAGGTTAAAAATAACCATACAATGAAGGAGAAGATTATTAATATAATTCTTTTCACTTCATCCTCCTAAAACAATTTTTCCATATTCCAAACCATTTTTTAAAACCTCAACAGCTGGGTCGAGTAATAATGGTCTTAAACTAGGAAGCAACAACAGACCCATTCCTATACTCAACAAAGCTAAGATAATACAGGTCAAACTCATCCCAAAAGGAGCTTCTTTTACATCTTTATAAATACTATTTAATGTACCCCAAAAAGCTAATCTTTGAGATTTTAGATAATAAACTAGTGTAACTATACTTATTAATATTGCAACACCAGAAAGTATAAAATGCTTTGCTTGAACAGCAGCAATAATAATTATCAACTTACTCCAAAAACCGCCAAATGGAGGAATTCCACTAATAGATAAAGAACCGACTAATGAACTATATGAAGTAATTGGCATCTTTTTTGATAAACCACCCATTTTGTTCATATCCCTATTATCAGTTGCATATACAATCGCACCAGAATTTAAAAATAATAATGATTTAGATGCTGCATGATTAAGTAAATGAAATATTCCACCCAGGAATCCTAAAGGAGTACCAAGTCCAAAAGCAAATATTACATACCCAATTTGACTAATTGATGAATATGCTAAAAGTCTCTTATAATCATTTTGTCCTAAAGCTAAATAAGCACTAATAACCATTGATAAAATACCAAGAATTAAAAACATAGTGGGTATAAAAGGAACAGTAGCAATACCAAAGACATTAATAAAAATTCTTATTAATGTATAAACACCTAGAACCTTGATTACAACTCCTGAAAGCATAGCTGAAATTGGAGCAGGTGCAGAAGGATGAGCATCAGGTAACCATGCATGAAATGGCATTAAGGCTGCTTTGAGACCAAAGCCTACTAAAAAAAGGATGCTGATAAAAATAATGGCAGGATTCGTTCCGATTTTACTAATTATCTGAGAAGCATCAGCAAAATTCAATGTACCTGTCAAAAAATAAAATAAAGCTATTCCCAGTAATATCAATGCTGAAGCTGTGCCACCAAGTATCTGATATTTAAATGATGCTTCCAATTCTTCTGATTCAACACCAAATGCAACTAAAGCATAGGAAGCGATAGCAGTTATTTCCAGAAAAACAAAAAGATTAAAGAGGTCTCCAGAAATTATCACACCATTTAAACCAGCCATCATCAATAAAAATAAGGTAAAATATTTTGGTTTATCTGTATAATGTGACATATAATGAATCGAATAGATATTCACAGCAAAACCAATAACATTAACAACAAGAAGCATAACAACTGTTAAACTATCCACTACCATAGCAATACCAAAAGGTATCCCATCAACTGGTTCCCAACCACCAGCATAATAAGTAATTGTATCACCTGCATATCTTATAAAATAGATTGCAAGGCCCATTAAGAATACGGTTGCAAAATTTGCAATCCAGTCTGAAGACCGTTTCCACAATTTTGAAATAATAAGTGTTAAAAATGCTGTTCCTAATGGAACAATTACAAATAGAGGTAGTAAATTCATCCTCGTAGTTTCCTGATTTTTCTTATATCAAATGTATCATATTTTTCATGAATCCTAACAGCAAATGAAACTAATAAAGCTGTCGTTCCTAAACCAATTACAATAGCAGTTAAAACAATAGCCTGAGGTAAGGGATCAACAAACTTGGCCGCTTTGGAAACTTCTTGGGTAATTATTGGGGCTATTCCGTCTGTTCTAAAACCAATAAGTGCAAGTATAAGATTAACAGCATACTCCATTATAACTAATCCAATAATCATTTTAATAAGATTTCTTTTTACGAGAATACCATATAATCCTATAGAAAAAAGTACTATTGCCAGAATAAAAACAATCATAATCTCTCCCCAACTCTTAAAATCGCCAAAGTTATAAATATTGAAAACAATGCTGCTCCAACCTCAATTCCAATGGCAATATTACATAATGGAATGATTCCCGCACTAAAAAGTTTAAACGGTTCTCCAGGATGTGATTTTGCGATCACATTATAAAAGAAATACGAACCATTTATTATTCCAATAATAGTAAGAAACCAAAAAAGAAAAACACCAACACTTTCTGTTAAAGAAGCCTTCATCTTTTTTGCTTCACTCTTAATGTTCTCTGAACCATAAGCTAAAATTAAAAGTGTAAAACAACCCGCAATAAGAACCCCACCAGCAAAACCACCACCTGGGGTTAGGTGTCCATGAAGAACAACATAAATTCCTAATAGAAGAATTGAAGGGACCATTAAATTAGTTATCTGCTTTACTATTATCGTCATACCTCTCATGATCTCTTCCTCCCAACTTTTCTAAGAACAGCCATTACTCCTACTACCGAAGTAAATAAAACAGTTGCTTCACCAAGAGTATCATAACCCCTAAAATCAAGAATTATAGCTGCAACTAAATTACCAGCACCAGTTAAAGTTAAACCTTGATCGATATATATCCTTGCCATCCTTAAAGATTGCTCTCCAAATTCCGGTAGGTGATTAAATAATCTAATTGATGAATAAATAAAAACTGCCATAAAAACTAATCCTATAATCCATAGTAGTATTTTTTTAGTTCCAAATTTCTCGACTATATCTTCTCGAGTTGTTTTAAGAATTGCAGCGATTAAAATTATTAAGGTCAAAGTCTCTATAATAATCTGAACGATTGCAAGATCAGGAGCATGTAAAATTAGAAAAATTATAGTTAACGCAAATCCTATAATTCCAAGCGATATTATTCCTGATAGGACATCTTTACTTTCAAGTGCTACAATAGCTCCAAGAATCATTAAAACTATCAATATGATGAGGATTACCATACTTTACCTCCCCATCAAAACAATCAATAATATTATTAAGGTCATAACAATCCAAGAAAAATACATAGTTAAAATCCCGGTATGAGCTTTTCTGAATATTTCAGCAATTATCATAGAAAATCTTGTCAACTGATCATAAATATCATAAACTTTAGCCTCTGCTTGACTATATAACTTCTTCAATATACTAAATTCCTTAATTGTATTATAAAACCCAGTACCTGTTATACGTTCTTCAATTTCTAATTTCTCACCACCAATAAAATGGTTATATTCACGAATATTACTAAAAACTCTTCCAAAAAAATATATTATTACACCTATTCCAAGACCAATTAATATTAAAATTGTAGCAAGATTTGAAGTCCATAATCCAATATAACTAATTCCAGAAATAACTGGTTGAATTAAATGTTTTATTGGTATTGTAAAGGGGAATATACCAAATACAATACAAACTATTGCCAAAAAACTAGGAGGAAATACTAAACTAAAACTAGCTTTAGAAGGTTTTTGATCAAGTATTTCTTTAGAAGGAATCCCAAGGTAAACTGTATGAATGAGTTTCATAAGACTTGCGAGAGTTAATGCACTACCAAGCATAGCAGCAATCAGCCAAATTATCCACAAATTATCACCCATAGTGCCAAGCTTTACCAATCCCTGATAAATCATCCACTTAGAGGCAAATCCATTTAAAGGAGGTATTCCAGAAATTGCAAGAGTTGCAATAAATGCCGTAATAAAAGTCAAAGGCATTATTTTTATTAATCCACCTAAATCATTTAGCTCTGTACTTCCTGTTTTATTTTCAACATTTCCCATAGTAAGAAAGAGACATTGTGTCCAAAGTGCACTATTTATCATATAAAACAATCCACCAGCAATTCCTATAGTATTACCTGTACCAAAACCAAGAATCATATAACCAGCACCTGTAATAACCAGGTATCCTATCAATCTTTTTCCATTTTTTTGTATAAGAGCCATCATTACAGAAATAATTATGGTTAAAGTACCAATAATCAGCAAGACTAAATTCATAGCAGGTGAAACTTGGAATAAATGTAAACACATTTTAGCTAATAAATAAATTCCAAGTAGTTTGTCTAATGCACCTGGTAAAAATGCTGATACAGATAATGGAGCTTTTTCAGCTACATCTGGAATCCAAGTATGCAATGGTATAGCGCCTATTTTGGCAAAAATCCCTAATGCTAAGAGGATAAAAGCTATATTTTCTAAAGCCCCATTGTGAAGTTGAAGAGAAATCTGATTCATTTCAAAAGTATGGGTTAAGAAATAAATAAATGCTATGGCTAAAAGAATTAACACATCACTTCCACCAATAATGATAAAAGCCTTTTTCGCAGCAGATGCAGTATATTCTTTCCCTGATAAAATTATAAGATAAAGAGTTAGACCTAAAAAACCCCAAAAAATAAGGAGAAGGATCAAATGATTAGATAATACTACTCCGCAAGCAGCTCCAACAGTCCAAAGTAGAGAACCATAATACAGACTTAAATTCGGTTTGTCCTGCATGAATTTTAAAGAATATATTGAAATCAAAAAACTAAAAACACCGATAGCAAGAAATATGAATTTACTTAAATTATCAAGATTTAAAACCAGTGAATCATTAATTAACATTGGAGAAGGTTTGTTAACAAAAAACCAGATGGATACTACCAAAACAAAGGAAGAAGTTAGTAGGGTAAGAAGTTCCTTTAATACTTTTACTCTTCGAGGAATAAAATAAATAATTAATCCAACAATGATTGGTACGAATATGGGAAATAGAAGTGTATTCATTTTATACCCAATTCTTTTTTTATTTTTTCAGTTTTTTTATGGGATAATTTAATTAAATCATTCCCGCTGATTACTTTCTCAGTGTTATTATCATCATCAACAACAACTACTCTTTCAGTACAACAATAACATGGATCAACTGCTGCAAGTACAAGAGCTGCATCAGCAACTGTTTGTCCAATACATGCAACCTCATTAGATAATATATTATTAAAACTTGGAGCTCTAACTTTATATCGTGTCGGAAAATTTGATCCGTCGCTGAGACAATAGTGATAAACTTCTCCACGTGGAGCTTCAGCTCTTCCAATACCTTCCCCAGGAGGAAGTTCTTTTATTTTCAAATCAATTTCACCAGGTTTCATTTTTTGGAGACATTGTTCAATTATTTTAACAGATTCCTTCATTTCAAGAATTCTGCAAACAACCTTTGCAAATACGTCCCCTTCTTCCATTACGACAATATCCCAATCCACCCAGTCATAAGCAAAATAGGGATCATCTTTTCTAACATCTATAGCCAATCCAGATGGTCTTGCTGTTGGTCCTACAACACAGTAATCAATCGCTTGTTGCTTGGTTAAAACTCCAACTCCTTTTGTACGAGCATGTATCACCGGATCATCACTGACAGCCCCTAAAAACAAATCAAGACTCGGCTTTAATTCATCCATTTTTTTCAATATCCAAGGGATATCGTCTTCAAGGATATCCCTTCGAACTCCACCAGCTTTAAACATAGCATAACTTTGTCTGTTACCGGTAGTCTTTTCTAAAACATCACAAACAATTTCTCTATATTTCCAGGCCCACATCCACACTGTATTATAGCCAATAAAATGTCCTGCTAAGCCAAGCCATAATAGATGCGAATGAACTCTTTCCAGTTCACAGATTATGGTTCTAATATACTGAGCCCGTTCCGGTGCTTCTATTCCACCTAAATCTTCCATTGCATTTGTTGAAGCAGCAGGGTGACTTGTAGAACAAATACCACAAATTCTTTCAACTAAAAATACCACTTGATCCCAAGATTTTGATTCAGCTAATTTCTCAATTCCTCGATGATTATAGCCAATTTCAATATCTAACTTAGTGACCTTTTCACCTTCAACATGAAGTTTGAAAAATTCCGGTTCTTCCTGCAAAGGATGATATGGGCCAATGGGAATTATTTCACTCATTGATCCCTCCTTAAGGGATAATTCCCTTCAGGCCAGTCTTCAGGTAATAGCAAATGTTTTAAATCAGGATGATTCTTAAAGTTAACACCTAACAACTCGTGTATCTCCCTCTCAATCCATTTTGTACCACTTATAATCGAAGTTAAGGATTCAACTTCAATATCAGGTTTTTTTAAAAACACTCTTAATGAAAAAACCTGTGGAAGCTGATAAAAATCAAAATGATATAATATTTCAATCCCGCCTCTGGGTGTATCTACACCTGAAGCTATAATAAATCTTGCCTTAAGTTCTTTGAAAAGATATGTTGTAAATTCAACTAAATCTTCGGGATTGATATTAACATAAATTCGATTATCATTATGTTCATACCATTTAAGAATTTTGTTATCGAACTTGTTTTTTATTTCTTTTTTAATTTGTTTCCAGGTCATGTAAACCTCATTACTCATGCCTTCTGGCGCAACATTTCCAATAATTTTGCTATTCCGGCAATTATACCCTCCGGTTTTGGGGGACATCCCGGAATGTAAATATCAACAGGTAAAACTTCATCTACTGTTTTGGGCATTACATAACTACCATCAAAAACTCCATGCCCCAAAGCACAGGTGCCGATTGCAATAACCACACCTGGTTTTGGCATCTGATTATATACTTCTTTAGCTCTTTTCATAGATTTAATAGTCATATTTCCAGTTACAAGAAGAGCATCTGCATGTCTGGGGCTGCCAACCAGAATAATTCCAAAACGTTCAAGATCAAAACGCGGTGTGAGACAATCAAGTATTTCAATATCACAATTATTACAACTTCCAGTTGAAAGATGATAAACCCACAGTGATTTTGTTAATGCTTTTAATTTAAGACCCATATTAATATCCCAAAATGGCTATAACTACAGCAATTATCGCTAACAATGTCATCGGATACCAAAAAAACTTTAGTGCCTGATCAATACGTACTCTTGGATTTGTATTTCTTATTAATACTATCAAGACTAAAAGTACTACAAATTTAAGTATTGACCATAAAATTGAAATACCTTCAAACTTTACTCCGCCAAGGAATAAGAGAACTAAAAACATTGGCAAAGTAAAAAGCATCATCATTCGAGTTAGTTTAATAGTAGCAAGAGCAGGTCCTGAATATTCGACCTCAGGCCCACCCATAAGTTCAGTTTCTGCTTCCGGTATATCAAATGGAACCAAGGTTAATTTTGCCTGCATGCAAATTATTGCTACAATAAGTGCAAAAATACCCGATAAATTACTAAAAATCATTCCATATGTTTCTTGATAATTTAATAACTCACTTAATTGAATTTGTCCTTTGGTATGGATTATTGGAACAGCTACAGCTAATAAGAAAGGGAGCTCATCAGCCATCATTAACTTCATTTCCCTGCTTGCACCATGTGAAGCTATAGGATTTCTGGAGGCGAAACCGCCAATTATTAAAGCAGTGGAAGGTATCAATAAGAAATATAGTACAACTATTAAATCTCCCTGAAATCCTCCAGTCTTCCATAACAGAGCACTCCAAATCATAGTTGACACCAACCCAACCGAGAGAAGTCCAAATAAAGGAGCACTTAAAAAAGTTATATGGGAAGAACCTGCAGGAACAACCGTCTCTTTTCCCATTAATTTTACAATATCATAGAAAGGCTGCAGAATGGGAGGGCCTACTCTCCATTGGACTCTTGCAGTTACTTTTCGATCAATCCAGCTAGCAAGCATACCAATTAATCCCGTACAAAGAAAACATAGTATATAGAATAATATTGGATTCATATTAAATATATTCTTCCTTTTTCCAAGGTATTGAACGAACAATTAAATTATCATTTATTAAAAATTTATATTCCTTTTCATCTGGTTCAAACTCACCATATTTTATGGCATCTTCCTCACATCCACTCACACATACAGGTTCTTCATTTTCACCCAGACGGTTTAAACAATAATCACACCTGGAAGTTGCATATGGAATAATCTCTGGTAAAATTGTACCAAAGGGACAGGCATAACTACAGGTATTACAGGAAATACACCGCATATTATATCTTTTAACAATACCATTATCTAGTTTCTCAAGAGCGTCATGAGGACATGATTTGACACACGGAGCTTTTTCACATTTTCGACAGGTTGTAGCAAACTCTCCTAATTCCCGGAGGTATATTACTCCCTTATTATAAGGATGATAAAAATAACTACATTTAGCACTACACAAATCACAATCCCGGCAGATTTCTAAATCTATGTATAATCGTTTAGCCATACCTATTCCCAAATATCTGGAAAATCTTTCAGTTGTTTATATGTAAACACAGGACCATCTTTACAAATAAAAAGACTGTCAATCAAACAGTGACGACATTGGCCGATACCACAATACATTTTTCGTTCCATAGATAAGTAAATATCTTCGGGTTTATAGCCGATATCTAAAAGTTTTAAAGTTCCGAATTTCATCATAATGGGAGGACCAATAACCACTGCAACGGAATTTTTCAGATCAACTTTTACCTTATCTAGAAGCACAGTAACTACTCCCTCGGTTTCTTTCCAGGATTCATCGGCTTTATCAACCGTCAAATGGAGTTCAATTTTATTACGAAAATCATCTATCTGGTATTTATAAACAATATCTTCTGGAGTTTTGGCGCCATAACACATAAGAATGCGTTTAAACTTATTTTTTTCATGTAGCAGACTGTAAAGGAGAGCTCTGGCAGGAGGAAATCCTACTCCTCCGATAAGAAGAAGAACTTCTTTTTCATAAAAGTCGCTTAAGGGGAAACCGTTTCCATAAGGTCCCCGGATACCTACTTCATCTCCTTTGTTTAAGTTATGGAGTCTGGAAGTCATGAATCCAATATTCTGAATAGTGAACTCTAAAATATCAGGTTTATAACTGGGTGAGGACATAGCAAAAGGACCTTCTCCAATGTTTGGAATACTTAATTCAGCAAATTGTCCACAATTAAAAGATAATTTTGATTCAGGTTTAACAAAAAATGTTTTTATACCCGGAGTTTCAGGAACTATTTTTTCAATTATTCCCTTAATTGGTTTATATGGATTTTTTTGTTGGTTCATAAGACTTAACCTAAACTTTTAGCTAAATCTTTTAATGCAGACCGCATATCAATTTCTCCCTGGCAACCTTCAATGCATCTTCCACAACCCGTACAACCAATTTTATTGTAATTATCCTGTAAGTATTTGAACTTACAGAAATAACGGTTCCTAAATCTTTCATAAAGTCTTGGTCTGGGAGTTCCACCACCTGCTGTAACCGCATAGCCTGAATACTGACAGGAATCCCAGCCACGAAGTCTATCCTGTTTTTTTCGGGTTACATCATCGAGAAAATAACAATGACAAGTGGGACAGGCATGAGTACAACAACCACATTCTACACAGGTCTCAGAATGTTTTTTCCATACATCAGAATCCCACGAATATGATATTAATTTATAATAATCAGATATATCTAAATCATTATTTTTATTTTTAATCCTTTGGATAGTCTCTTTACGAATTTTATCTCGTGCATTTATTTCTTCTTTTACAATTTCTTTAATAATATTATCATGCCCTTTAAGAAGCATTTGGCCTTGCTCACTCCCTATTTCAACCACAAAACCATCCCAAACTTTAGACAGATTCAAATCAAATTCATTTTCAGGATAAGGATTTCCATTAACCATTACACAAAAACACTCCTCTAAAGGTTGAGTACAATCAGTACTAACAATAACTGTTTCATTACGACGTTTTTGATATAAAGGATCGGGAAATTCATTACCAAAAGCTTGATCAAGTATGGATAAAGCAGAAAGATCACATGCTTTAATACCGAGAAAAAGTAATGGTTTATGTTCTCTGTTTTCATTTCCAACAACCTTATCAAGGGGAGGTAATAAATAGTTCTTTAGAGGTTGAACAGGACGTACTTCATCATAAATAATGGTAGAAATATTATCTTCTGTAACACTTCTTAGGAAAAGTCCGCCTGCTTCTCTTTGAGGGGCTAAAATATGATAATCATCTAACCACCCTTTTAACATAGAGATCCAATGTGCTTTACCTATATAATATTTTTCATTCATTTAATTATACTTTTTTAATAAAACAGTCTTTACTTATAAAAAAAATATCTATTAATTTATTTCTATTCACTATTTATAATACTTTAATACTATAGTTATTATTTAATTATAATATTAATATTGTTATCTAATATAAAAAATGAAAAGGATATTGTCAAGAAAAATTTTTTGTTTGTTTAATTCTTATATTAAATACTTACTTGATAATTTACTAAGATTTCAGATAGTTAAGATAAAAAAAAATCTTAAAAAAATTTTAACCTTTCTATCAAATTAAAATATTTAATTGAAAAAACTTTTAATGATTTATTCATTATATAATCATAACCCATCTGTAATGTATTTATTCGATTATCTGCTATACCCTTAAGATAACTTTTTCAGTAAAAAATTGATAAATAACAAATTTAAAATATATTATGATAATAACAAATTGTTTACGAATTTCAATTTTTTTTATTTAAACAGGAATATAATCCAATTTCAAGGCAATATAAATCAATCTATGAAGAGACTAACTTTATGATATTTAAATATATGAAAGGTTTTTAATCTATTAAGTTTCACTTTAATGGAAAAGTTATACTTCTCCATTTTGTCTTAAAAAATTTTTTCAAACTTCTTACTAAACTCACTCTTATTAACAAACAAATAGATTATGATCTCTTCGACTTCTTCCGAAAAGTACAGATGTAGTTGATACTCATATAATTAGAGTTAATTGAAATTCTCTTTTATAGCAATTCCTGTTTTAATTACAATTGTTGATTTATCAATGAAATTTTAATCTGTAAATCCTTTCTTTAAAGACATATGATAATTTCAAGAAAGGTTCTCGATTCATTCAAATTTCCGGAGAAAACTTTGCTGGTTCTGGTAAATCTCTTGTCAACAATATCAAATCCCAAAATTGAGTGATTTGCAATTAGAATATTTCCATTTTAATAAGGTAATTTTTTCTGAATACCAACAGCACCATCATCTAAAATAAGTAGAGATCAGGCCATAGAGCAAGATATTCTTTGTAAATCTTTCCAGTAATTAATACCTATAAATAAAATTAATTTTTAATTAAATATTTACAACGAATATAGTTATATTTATATCACATTATGAATGATGATAAATTACAAAAACAAATTAAAATGATTGATGAGGCATTTCACCGGATTTGGTATCGTATTCTTAGACAAAGAGCTAAGCAATCCGATGAAGATATGAAAGTACCTCAAATTGAAATGCATATTATAGGGATGGCATATGAAAATCCGGATTTAATATTAAAGGATATTCAAAAAAAGCTTGATTTACCACAGACAACTTTAAGCAGTATGCTAGCCAGACTGGAGAAGATAGATTTAATTGAGCGAGTCATTAATCGGGCTGATCTCCGATCTTTTTCTATTCACGTTACTGATAAAGGTAAAAAATTTATCGAGCAACATAAACGTGAGGATTATCAATACGCACGAAATATATTGATGACTCTTAATGAAAAAGAAAGAGAACAATTCTCCCAATTATTTTACAAAGCATCTATGAAAGCTGGAGAAAAAAAAATAGTTTTTTTATCTTTATTATAACGAATCATTTAAAAACTGAATCTTGTATTAATCGATAGGCGATAATTTAACTAAATGATAAAATAAAAAAACCAAAAATGGACTACATGATTGAAAACAGTAATATTCATATCCACATTATTTTAAGTACGTCGCTTTAAGGTATATAAACTTATTGAATGTGCATTTGTATCCAACCATATCTTTGATAAAAATAGACAAAAATTTAACGATTGTATCCACATCAACAGTG
>CAYUAG010000087.1:9765-15506 GCA_964442615.1 uncultured bacterium | reverse complement strand
CATCAAAGTATTATTTTTATTAATTTTATAGACTTTTTCAGGGACGACTAATTAAGAGAGTTTCATAAAACTCAGAAATTATTATTTTACAAGAGGTTTCAAAACCATCTTTTTAGCATTTATCTCCCCAAATTTAATAACTTGTTATTAAAAGAAATTACAGTTAGTAATTGTTATTCAGTTCAGTCTCTTTCGTATTTTGTGAAGCCCTAACTTTATATTAACTACCAATACCCCAAATTATTAATGTTTGTATTTAGAAACATTGCTTCCAATATTTCAGAAATAGATTTCATAACCACAGGTAAATTAATTGAAAATAAGATTTAAACGTTATATCTTAATAATTTAATTCGAAAATGTCAAGAAAAAATTAATGTTGGTTTTTTACGTCTCGCAGTGGCTCTACCTCTGCGAAAGATTAAACTGGAATTTTTGCTTTCCCTTTTTATGTTATCAATTATCTGACGAGCAATATAACTTTTAAATGCTCTTAACACTAATGTATATGATTTGGCATTATACAATACACAACCGTATAGACATCTTTATGATTTTAGAAAAAATGAAAGGAATCAATAATATAGTCTAAATATTTCTTTTTAATGAATACATGTTTCCAACCCATTGCTTTGCCTCAGAGGCAGAGCCTCTGCGGGACTGAAAACTAGCAAAACCAGCAATTGGTGACCTAAACATATAAGACAACCGTGTGGCATTGCTCCCAAATCAAGCTTGCGCTCAACTTGATTGGGGGGTCGTTCTATACGTTTTTTTATTATTTATGTCACATCCGGATCTACCCGTCGATATAGAAGTTATTTACTAGTGAGTTCTCTTGTATTTCTTATGTTCATTTGCAGCTTTTTTCACAGTTGCTTTGGAAAATAGATCCTTAATTCGTGTGTATGTAGTCTCTTTTTTAATTTCCTCATCAACATCCAGTGTAACAACCTCATCAAACTGGTGCCAGTAATAGAGATAAATTATTCCATTCTTTAAGTCGAAGACATTGGAATAGAGCGTGTTCCCTCTAGCGCTTTCAACATGAGTAGCATTTAAGATAGATGCACAATAGTCTACTGTCAGATCTCCTTCACTTTTAATCTTTTCCAGCATTTCAACTGCCTTGTTGTAACGCCAGCAGGGATATCCACCCGTATAAGTGTTTTCAGGATTTGCTCGGTTGAAATTTGTAGATACAATATAACAATCCCCCTTCTGCTTCCTTGTGAAGGTAAGTTCACCATCTGGTCCACCGCTCATAACTGCTGCGTCACCAGTCGCATCTGACAATAACATTTGCCATGAGATCGAACTACCCCAACTGTATTTCCTCGCAAACGCAATAGCTTCTTCCACAGTTACACATGTTTCATGCATCATTTTTATGATTTCCTCACTTTTCAAGAGTTCGGGGTGAGGATTCAATGGTATTTCGGGTAGGGCGTTAAAATCATATGCAAGGCCTTTCTCATTAACACCACCCTGAGGAAAAAAGTTGTCAAATCCAAGGTAAACACCGCCATATTTTTCTTTAGTTGATGGTACTGCCCATAAATAGGTATTATAATTGCTATAATCTTCATTATTGCCGTAAAGAACAGTATTTCCATATGAAGCAGTAAAAATAGTACAGGATCCGGGTACAAGATTTGAAACAACAACAGTATCATTTGAATTCCAACTGGATGGGATTAAATAACTGGTGATTATAATAGTGAATAAACATATAGGAATAAACACATAACAGATTTTTCTACTCATTTTAACCTCCGAATCAATAAATTTCGCAGTTAGTATTATACACAAAATCATTAGGTGACTCCACTTTAAAAGTGGAGCCCACCTCTATGATAATCACGCATGATAAATCTTCTTTATGGCAAGACGAGCAGCAAGCACGATAGAATAAAATTTGGTATCGTCATCATCAGCACGGGAAGGTAAAACTACCGGTGCAGTGGTGCCGGCTACTACTGCAGCAGCAGTGGCTTTGGCCAAAATTATGGTACTTTTGTAAAAAGTATTGGCAGTTTCTATATTGGGAAAAATAAGGATATCGGCTTCCCCGTCAACAAGACTATCCAGTCCTTTAATACGACAATGTTCTTTAGACAGGGCTACATCCAGAGCCAGGGGACCATCAATAATTCCTCCCTTTATCTGCTCCCTTCTGTTCATGGCAGTTATCACCGCGGCATCCACAGTTGACTTCACCTTGATACTGATTGTTTCCACAGCAGAAATCAGAGCAACTTTGGGATTCTTGTTTCCAAGTGCATGGGCAATTTCGATGGTATATTCAATGATTTTCAGCTTTTGCTCCATGGTGGGTTTAGGAATAACCGCGGCATCTGAAATTAGTAAAAGTTTGGAATAGGTTGGTATTTCCATAAGAGCGATATGGGTTAATAATCCTTCCTGAGAAAGAAGACCATTTCTTTTATCAAGAATTTTTCTCATATAGGTTGAAGTTTTTGCTAGGCCCTTCATGATGAAATCAGCTTTACCCTGCTTGACTAAAGCTACTGCTTCTTCAGTTGCCTTTTCAGTATCTTTTTGATTAATAATGGTAAAGGAACTCAGATCAATACTGTTTTTCAGAGCAATATCTTGTATGATACTTTTATTACCGATAAGGGTAACCTTGCATACATTTTCTTTTCTGACCCGATTGACCGCCTGAATAGTTTCTTCATCCTGTCCTGCTGCTACTGCCAGAGTAGGAGAATGATCCTGTTTAACTTCTTTTAATAAATCTTTTAAATGCTTATGCATACTAAATTGTTACCTCGATATTCTACATCTTTTAGTATTTTTTATATTTTTCTTCACCATGCAAAACTCTAAATGCTCCAGCTGCCAGGGCTTCCATTTCCATCTCACCAGGATAAATGAAAATTTTAGCAATCCAGGAAACTCTTTCTTGTATCAGAGAAATAAAAATTTTGTCATATGCTAATCCACCGGTTAATATAATACCATCAATCTTACCTTTTAATACAGTTGCAGACAAACCGATTTCTTTTGCAACCTGATACGCCATAGCCTGGTAATATTTTGCAGCTTCCTTATCCCCATCTGCTACCCGTTTCTCTACAGAATACATATCACTGGTACCAAGATAAGCTATCATACCACCCTGGCCGATTAATTTTTTTTTCATTTCATCTTTGCTGTATTTACCGGAATAACAGAGCTCCATAAATTGTGAGGTTGGTAATCCTCCCGACCTTTCCGGAGTAAAAGGCCCTTCCCCACTCAAACCATCATTAACATCAATAATCTTACCTTTATAATGTGAACCTACAGTTATGCCACCCCCCATATGAGCAACAATAAAATTTAGATTAGAATAATTTTTTTCTAACTCTTTCGCTGCTTTTCTGGCTACTGCTTTCTGATTTAAGGCATGCAATATGGAACGACGCTTTAATTCTTTGATACCTGTATATCTGGCAATATCCTCAAATTCATCTACTACAACAGGATCTACAATAAAGGCAGGAATATCGACTTTTAAGGCAATATCATAGGCTATAATCGCACCTAAATTTGATGCATGTTCCCCTTTTTTAGCCTCATTTAGTTCTTTTAACATGGTATCACTTACTTTATAGGTCCCACTTGGTATAGGTCGTAATAATCCTCCCCTACCCACAACAGCATTCAATGAATCTAAGGTTATCTTATTTTGATCAAGAAAATTTTCAATAATTTCTGTTCGAAAGGAATGTTGATCTGAAATATTTTTAAACCTTTTTAATTCATCTTTTGAATGTGATATCGATTTACTAAACACACAGTTATCATTTTGAAACAGGGCAATCTTTGTGGATGTAGATCCTGGATTAATAACAAGAATTCTAAAATTAACTTTCATATAACCTCATTTCTTAATAGTATCAAATGTCAATTAAATAATAAAATATTCAAATTATTATTCACTATTTCCTTCCTGATTTTTTTTATCTTTTATCCTTTATCTTTGTTCTTTTATCTTGCTTCTATGTTGTTTTTATTAAATTTATCAGTCTTCGACTCCGCTCAGACTGACAGAGTGATGACTTTTTGGACAGCCCTGACTTTTAAGATACTCTTTCCCTGAATAAAATCCAGGATCACTCTATCTCATTTTTAATTCTTTATTCACAATTCTTAATTCAAGACACTGATTACTGATTGCTGACAATTGACCTTTACCTATTCACCGATTCTTATAACTTTTTCCTTTATCCCTTATCTTTTGTTCTTTTTAATACTTCAACGCCTCCTCTTCTCCCCTCAGTACACGCATCACTCCCTGGGCCATTGATCTCATTTCATTTTCTCCTGCATATACCTGAACTTCGGCAATAAAACCAACTCTTTCTGTAATCCCCTTGACAACCAGTTCTTGATGAGCAATTCCACCAGTTAGGAGAATAGTATCAACTTTCCCTTTTAATACTGCAGCCATGGCACCTATCTCTTTAGAAATCTGATAGATCATGGCCTCCAGAATCAAAGCAGCTTTTTTATCACCTTGATTAATTTTTTCTCTAATTTCATCAAGATCATTGGTCCCCAGATAGGCTACTAAACCTCCATTGCCAACCAGACGTTTTTTTAACTCTTGAAAAGTAAATTTATTGGAAAAACATAATTTTACCAGAGAACTGCTGGGAAGTGTTCCTGATCTTTCCGGTGAAAATGGCCCTTCTTCATTGGCATTGTTAACATCAATTATTCTTCCCTTTTTAAGGGGACAAATGGATATGCCGCCTCCCAGATGAGCAATAATCAAATTCAAAGAATCAAGTGACTTACCCATTTCCTTTGCAGCAATATGAGCCGTGGCTTTTATGTTCAAGGCATGAAGCAGACTTTTTCTTTCCAGCTCGGGAATACCGGAAATTCGTGCTACTGGTTCAAATTCATCGACTGATACTGGATCAACAAAATAGCTGGGAATTTCTGCTTTTTCTGCGATTTCATGGGCTAACAATACTCCAATATTGGAAATATGTTCAGCCTGGACCTTTCCTTGCTTGACATCGTCCAATACTTGTTCTGAAATTGTATAGGTTCCGCTTTTTAGCGGTTTAAAGGGTCCTCCCCTGCCCACTACTGCATCCAAATCCGAAATATTCAACCGTTTTTTTTCTATTAGTTTGTAAATGTCTTTTTCCCTTAAAGTAAATTGGTCGATTACAGTATTGAATACAGAAAGTTCTGCCTTTTTATAGGAAATTGATTCATTCCAGATTTCCTGTTCATTTTCAAAAAGAGCTACTTTAGTGGAAGTAGATCCAGGATTTATTACCAGACATGTAGTCATAAATCTATATCACCCTCTCTTTTTGTTACATTACAATAAAATCGTTTAATTGTTATTTTGTATGAGTTATATTTATTATAAAATTCCAAAATTCAAATTACAAATCTCAAATAAATCCCAAAATTTAAATTCCAATGTTCAAAACAATATAATACTAAAATTATTAAAAGATGTGTTCACTCTAACAAGATAACTTCCGCGAAACACACTAAATGTTTTTATTGAACTTATATTTTTATATTTCGTGAATTTCGTGTCTTTTGTGGGTATTTCGAATTGCCTCATAAGTTGTTTACTATTTTTTATCTTTTTTACCTAATTTTCATAAGTTTTTTTTACAATATGTAAATTGTTTGTTATTTTGATATTGACTATTGTAATTTGTCTATTTATATTTGATATTTAGAAAATCTTATAT
>CAYUAG010000087.1:0-9755 GCA_964442615.1 uncultured bacterium | reverse complement strand
TCATGCGGAATCGGTACGTTTCTTGTCCGGGCTTACCAGCATAAAAAGCTTTTATATTCAATTCTTCCGTACCTTTTGGCACTCTTTCCCGGATGATGTTTTCCCAGGTTGAAACCGGAATGTCAATAGATGAAGACAGGGTACCGAGGAGTATGGTGTTTACCATTCTGGGATTCCCCAGTTTGTTGGCTATTTCTACAGCATTTACCGATTTTACATTTTTAATTCTTGCTTTTACTTTTGCTATGGGATCATCCGGATAATCAAATCCTTTCATAGATGCTATGGGAGGGACAAGTTTATAGTCATTTACAATAACCACTCCATTTGATTTTACAAAATGTACCCACCGTAATGCTTCTGCACTTTCAAATGAGAGAATAACATCAGCATTTCCTTCTTTTATCAAAGGAGAAAAAATTTTTTTTCCAAAACGAACATGGCTGGATACCACTCCTCCCCGCTGAGCCATTCCATGAACTTCACTTTTTTTAACATCATACCCGGCTTCCTGGGCAACATTGGATAAAATTTCACTGGCAAGAAGAACTCCTTGTCCACCAACACCTACAATTAATACATCTTTTCCTTTATTCATAATCTACTCTTCCTTTAATCTTTTTGAATTATAGCTTCACTGGGACAAACCTGAGCACAAACTGAACATCCCGTACATAAGGCGGGATCTATTCCGGTTTTAGTCAATCCTTTACCTGTTTTCTGATCGGTTTCACTAATAGCCGGACAACTTACTTTTAAACAGGTATGGCAACCAATGCATTTTTCATGATCTACCTGAAATGGTTTCTGTCGTACTTGTTTTCTAATCTCCGGGGGGAATAAAGCACAGGGTCGGGTGGTTATCACTACTGATAATTCACCAGACTGCATTTCTTCTTTCAATACTTTTTTGGTTTCTTCCAGATCATAAGTATCAATTTTTCGTATGGTTCTTACTCCCAGAGCTTTACAAACTTGGACAAGGTCAATTTTCCTGGTTTCATCCCCCATTAAGGTTTTGCCTGTACCTGGATGCTGCTGACCACCAGTCATAGCAGTTATACTATTATCAGCAATCACTACGGTAATATCAGATTTATTATTTACTGCATTTAGCAAACCCGTCATACCAGAATGCAAAAAGGTTGAATCTCCAATGGTGGCAACAATATCCTTCCCATTACCTTTTACTCTTGCCATTCCAACTCCAACCCCAATCGAAGCTCCCATTTCAATGCAGGTATCACCAGCTTCTATGGGTGGTAAGACACCTAAGGTATAACATCCAATATCTGTTGTAACCACAGCATTTAATTTTTTTAAAGTATAATAAAGACCTCTATGCGGACATCCTGGACAGAAAATGGGTGGTCGTTTAATCACTTCTTCTTTTTTAATCTTTTTTACTTTTTTATCTAAAACACCAGCTTCAATAAAACCTTTTTCAACCAGTTCCGGCGAAAATTCTCCTATATTGGTCCAGTACTTTTTCCCTTCACAATCAATGCCATGAGCTTTTATTTGTTCTTCAATAAAAGGTTCGAGTTCTTCAACCACAAAAAGTTTATCTACTGAATGAGCAAAATCACCTATTTTATTAATGGGTAAGGGATAACTCATTCCCAATTTTAAAACAGATGCTTCCGGAAAAACCTCTTTAACATATTGATATGAGATACCATTAGTTATTACTCCGATACCAGATGTTCCTTTCTCAATTCTATTGATTTCTATTTTTTCAGATATCTCTTGTAGATTTTTAAGTCTTTCTACTATAAGAGGATGGCGTATACGGCCGTGAGCTGGAAGCACAACATATTTTTTTCTGTCTCTGATAAAACCCTTAATTTCGTATTCTGTCCTCCCTTTAGTCTCAACAATAGTTTTAGAATGGCACACTCTGGTTGTCATTCTAAAAAGAATGGGTACATCGTAGGTAACTCCTATATCCAGACCAATCCCGATAAAGTCTTTTGCTTCCTGACTGTCAGAAGGTTCCAAACAGGGGTATCCTGCGAATTTGGCATAATATCTGTTATCCTGTTCATTCTGAGAAGAGTGCATACCTGGATCATCAGCACTAACTACAATAAATCCACCTGGTGCACCAATCAAACTCATTGACATAAACGGATCTGCTGCTACATTGAGTCCTACATGTTTTTGAGCGACAAGAGCTCTGGCTCCCTGGAAAGTAGCTCCCATACCAACTTCAAATGCTACTTTTTCATTAGGTGTCCATTCACAATAAATTTCCGGATATTTCGATACATTTTCCAGAATTTCAGTACTGGGTGTACCCGGATAAGCAGAGGCAAAATGAACTCCAAATTCATAGCAGCCACGTGCGACTGCTTCATTACCTGATAAAATCTCTTTCATGAGGTACCTCAATTTTTATGTTCACCAAAGGCTTCTTCAAGCTTTAATAATCTATTCCAGCTTTTATCAATCTCTTTTTGTATAAATTCTATTTCTTTATCATCTAAATGTCTGAAACGACCTTGCATTGTAAGATATTCTGATACTGGTATTGGATTCTTGATTTTTTTATTGATTTTGTATATTCCATTTTCCACTTCATAAATTGGAAAAACATTTGATTTGGTTGCGGCCTGTGCAATTTTAATGGTTTGATCAGGACTATATTTCCATCCAGTGGGACAAGGTGCAAAAAGATGGAAAAATTTAGTTCCCTTAATATTTTTAGCTTTGGTAAGCTTCTTTATAAAATCCTCAGGATAACCAATATTAGCAGTAGCACAATATGGTATATAATGTGCCACCATTATTTCCATAATATTTTTCTTTTTGCCTTTTTTGAAATGTTTAACCGGAGTTGTGGTAGTCCAGGCTCCATAAGGAGTAGAAGAGGATCTCTGGATTCCAGTATTCATATAAGCTTCATTATCATAAACTATATAAATAAGGTTATCTCCTCTTTCTGCAGCACCAGAGAGAGCTTGAATACCAATATCAAATGTACCTCCGTCACCTGCCCAGGCAAGTGCAGTTACATCATCTTTACCAAGTTGAGAAAGGGCGTGAGTAATTCCAGACGCAGTAGAAGCTGCAGTTTCAAAAGCACAATGATATATGGGCACACCAGCAGCTGAATAAGGAAAAGGCCCGTCAATAACCGCCCAGCAACAAGCAGGTATCGACATAATTGTTTTTTTACCTAAGGCTTTTAAGGCATATCTAAGTGCTAAAGAAGCTCCACATCCCAGACAGGCCACATGTCCAGGGGACATTATTTCCTGTTCTGGAATAGTCAGTTTTACTTTCTTTTTATCATTCTTTTTGGAATTCATTCTTTTACTCC
This sequence comes from uncultured bacterium, assembly GCA_964442615.1. Lineage (GTDB taxonomy): Bacteria > Zhuqueibacterota > QNDG01 > QNDG01 > CAYUAG01 > CAYUAG01. The sequence continues at coordinate 6,430 of CAYUAG010000087.1, read as the reverse complement.
AATCCATATTTTGTTATCAGGATCATTTTTTTCCATGAAATCAACCATTAATTCTATATTTTTAATGGAAACATCTCTTCCACCCAGACCTGCAAGAAATCCATAAAGAGGTATTGTTTCACCGTATAAAGATGCTTTAGTTTCAGTAAAGAATGCTCCTTCAAGACCATAGGAGATAGCTCTGTCTATAACACCAATTTTCTTTGCTTTAATAACTGTATCTTTAATCTCATCAGAAGGAAAGGGGCGAAAATAACGTATTTTTAATGTACCGACTTTAATTCCCTTATCTCGCATTCTATCAACCGCATCTTTAACTGTACCTGCAATAGTTGAATAACTTATTAATATAAAATCAGCATCATCACATCGATAATTTTCAATCAATCCATATTCTCTTCCAAAGGTTTTTCCGAATTCTTTTCCCACCTCAATTATTACCTTTTTTGCTTTCTCATGTGCTTTTTGCAATTTATAGGAAAACTCATAATAGTGTTCAGGTGAAGTTAAAGCACCAAAGGAACGGGGAAAATTTTCATCAAGTTTAATTTTTGGATTATACGGAGGTATAAATTTATCTATGGTCTTCTCATCATAAAGATCAACAACCTGAGAGGTATGGGATAGAAAAAATGCATCCAGATTAACCAAGGTTGGCAGTAATATGTCTTCATTTTCTCCAATCTTATAACTCATCAGTATGGTATCAAATACTTCTTGATTATTTTCACAATATACTTGCATCCATCCAGTGTCACGCTGGGCAATTGAGTCTGTTGTATCAGCCCAGATAGACCATCCAGGTGCCATTGCCCGGTTAACATTAGCTAACACTATGGGTAAACGACCCCGGGCAGCCCAATGTATCATCTCATGCATCAAAGCAAGTCCTTGAGCAGAGGTTGCTGTGAATGTTCGTACTCCGGTAGCTTGAGCACCAATACTGGCTGCAAGAGCTGAATGCTCTGATTCAACTTTTACAAAATCTGCATTTAATTTACCATCAGCCACAATTTCTGATAGTAATTCTACTATGGTTGTTTGGGGTGTTATTGGATAGGCTGCAATCACATTAACTTTTGCCGCAGTGGCTGCATATGCAGCAGTGAAATTTCCAGTCAAAACTTTCTTCATAATTGGGCTCCTTTTTACTTTCCCTCTTTTTCAGTTATAATTGCATCAAATGGACATTCTTCAACACAAATTCCACAGCCTTTGCAATAATCATAATCTATTGTAGGAGGATTAGTAGGAAAGATAGCAGGTTCGGGACAAAACTTCCAACAAATCATACAGTTCTTACATTTCTCTATTATTATTATGGGTTTAATTGAACGCCATGATGCGGTTTTGTTATATCTCATACTTCCTAACGAGGCTGGCATGGGGGGCATTTCTTTTGCACCTTTAATCTCTACCTCATATTTATTTTTCTTTTGTTTACTCATCAACGCCTCCTAACTTTGCAGATTATCATAGGTTTCTTTTGCAGCAAGTGCATTTTCTTCTCTTTTAATTGGAATTCTTTCTTTAATAGCCTCCATTACTGATTCAATTGTAACCAATTTAGTAGCACTTGCTATAGCTCCAAGAATTGCAGTATTAACAATGGGAGCAGATTTGGTTCCCAGTCCATGCTTAACTGCAATTGAAGAACAATTCACTGTAAAAATTTGGGGAGATTCAGCATCCGGAAACCTAAAATCATCAGGTTTTTTTTGAGTATTGATGATTATTTTACCATTTGGTTTTAAACCTTCACTGATGGGCACAGCCCCTATAAGGGAAGAATCAAGCACTACTAATACGTCCGGTTCATATATATAACAATGGATTCTAATCTCTTCATCAGATATACGTGTAAATGCTGTAACTGGAGCCCCTCTGCGCTCAACCCCAAAAAATGGGAATGCTTGAACTTGCTTACCCTCTGCAAAAGCTGCCAAAGCTAACACATCAGAAGCTTTAACAGATCCTTGACCACCTCTTCCATGAAAACGAATTTCAATCATATATACCTCCACAATGTTTATTTATAATTAGATCATTTAATTCTTAATATAGTAACATAGACATATCAAGTGATTTTGCTGAATGGGTTATGGAACCAACTGAGATAAAATCTACTCCTGATTCAGCAACTTTTTGAACATTTTTAAGCTCAATGTTACCAGAAACCTCAACTTCAAATCTATGGTCAATTAGCTTAACAGCCTCTTGTATAGAAGCAACGGAAAAATTATCCAGCATTACTCTATCTATGGGAAGATTGATTATTTCCTTAATTTGTTCATAATTTTGTACTTCAACTTCAATTTTAATATCAATATCTTTATTTTTTATCCAATCCAAACATCTGTTAACTGCTTTTCTTATTCCCCCTGCTGCTGTTATATGATTTTCTTTTATCAAGATCATATCATAAAGACCAAATCTATGGTTAACTCCTCCTCCCAGCTTTACGGCATATTTTTCAATAAAACGATATCCGGGAGTGGTTTTTCTAGTATCCAGAATTTTTGTTTTGATATGAGAAATTTTTTCTACAAATTTATTGGTTAGAGTTGATATACCAGACATTTTTTGTAAAAAGTTAAGAGAAATTCTTTCACCTTTAAAGATGGAGTGTAAACAACCATTAAGATCACATAGTACCATACCTTTCTCTATTTTCTCCCCATCTTGTACATAAAAACAAAGATTAATATCTTTATCAATAATTTCATACACTCTTTTAAAAATAGGTATTCCAGATATTATACCGTTTGATTTTGATATTAATCTTACTTTACCAATTGTTTTTTTTGGAATTATAGATTTGGTGGTTAAATCTCCAATGTCATCCAGATCATCATCTAATGCGGATGCAATGAGTGAATCTATTTTGCTATTGGGTAGATTATTACTCATAAAAAAAACTTATTTATTCCTAGATTTTATTTCTTGTAATTTTTCCACCGCAAATCTACCCATAGAACTTGTAGTTCCCTCTTTTTCTATTATTTTCTCTAGCAGATTACTTGCTTTGTCATACTCTTGTAATTTAATATATGCTTTACTTGCTTCATACATAGCAGTAGTCTTCCAGGGTAGTTTTGATGATTGAGATAAATATTTAACTTTAAGAAATTCAAAGATAGATTGTCTGAATTGACCCATATTATAATAAGATTTTGCAATCCAGTATTGTATTCTGGCTTCTGATTCTGAATCTGAATACACCTTAAGAGATTTTAAATGCTCTATGGCTCTGTCATATTCATAAAGTCTCATTAAAAGTGTACCGACTTTAATTTTTTGTTCTAAAATATCATTAGCGTCAGGATATTGGTTAATATAATCTCTGGTTATTTTAAGAGCAGTATCAGTCAAACCAGTATCTTCATAAATTTTAATTAAAATGCGTAAAGAGGTTTTTCTTACTTTACTATCAGAGGAAGAGGAAGCTGTTTTCAGGGCATGTATTGCATTTTCATATTGTTGAGACCGATAGTAATGATATCCAAGATTCAAATAGACTTTATAAGATATAGGATGGTTTTCATAATTCTCTGTAAGATAAGTTAAAATATCTAAGGCTTTATCTATTTTATTGGTTATTAAATAAACTCTTCCGATCTGAAATTTTGCTTGGGGAATTAAGTCTTGATGGCTTTCATCAATTTTGTTTAAGAACTTTAAGGCTGAATCAAAATCTTTTTCATCTATGTATGCTTCCCCCATTTCAAGAAAGAACTCAGCCACATATTTTTTCCGGCTGTTAAAATTTTTAAACGATTCATTAAAAACTTTTATCCGGACATCAGCCTGTGGAATTTTTTTTTCCTTAAGTAAAGAAATAATTATCTTGGATGAAAGATAACATTTTATGCTGTCAGAATGGGAAATATTGATTCCTTTATTAAATATTTCCCTAGCATCATTATATTTTTTTAGCTGAAGGTAAAAATTACCTAAAGCAGCAGCAATTGTATCATTAGGATTAATTGTAAATAAATGTTCTAGATATTCAACAGCCCTTAAAGTATCAGATCTCTGCTCAGCAATAGTGGAAAGAGCTGTATAATATTTAATTTTTTTCTTATCTGTAGTTACAGTTCTTCCATATTTTAAATATACGTTTTGTGCTTTGGTCAGATTATGAGTATAGTGATAAGATTTAGCAAGATTAAATAAATAATTTATTTTATTATCACTCTTTAATTGATTTTCTATTAGACCTGCTGCGACTGCAACCTGTAAAATGCTATCCTGATGGAGAACCTGTTTAAAATGATGTATGGCGTTATTATAATTACCGGTTTTTATAAAAATATTTCCCAGATATTTTATTGCACTATCTTTAAAAACAGAATAGAAATATGAGTCTAATAATAATCTATAATTAGTAATAGATATATTATATTTTTTTAAAATCTCATTGATACGTGCCTGATAAAATAGTACAGCTGGTAAATATTTTCCATTTTTATAAATTAATTTGTAAGAAGTAAATATAGAATCTGCTTTAACGAATGAATTTAATAAATAATATATTTTACCTGTCTTATATAAAGAGTTTTCTTTATATTTTGAATGAGCAGAATCATTAACAATAATTGAATAATATGGTAATGCTTTTGAAAGTGAATCTAATTGAAACAAATAGTCTGCCCGTTGATAGATAAACTCAAAATCTAAACTATCATTAATTGTTTCAGGAGTATAATTTTTGATTAGTTTATAGGATTCTTTTATCGAATTTTTACTCTGTAAATCAGCCAGTGATAGACAGGATCTTTTGGAATAGTATGAATTTGAAGCAGTATTAATATTATTCAAGTGATAATATCGGGCACTATCCCTATATCCCTCTTTATTATATTTGAAATACAAATTTTTATATGATTCTCCTAAAAAAAAGTATATTTCATCACTATTCTGTATTAGTTTTTCATTGTTTATTATTGTCTGAAAGATATTAATTGACTTTTTATAATTTTTAAAATTGAGAAAATTAATTTTTCCTAATTGGAATCTAATATCATTAGAGTGTTTATCACTTCCAATAATAGCTGATAATTTAAGTAAACCATTATCATAGTCTTTCATAATAAATTTGTTAATAAATTGTATTCTTTTATTAGATTCTTTTTCCCAGAAAGAAAGCGGGTAATTATTAGCGATAAATGTATAAAAAGATTTTGCTTCAGTAAATCTTTCTACCTTTTCTAAACCTCTGGCATACAAAAATTTAGCTTCTGGTATAAATCTACTCTTTGGATATTCTTTCCAAATCCTTCGTAAGGAATAATATCCTTCATCCCATAATCCCTGTTGCAAGCAAATTTTTCCCTTTTTAAGTAAAACAATATCAATTAACTCATCCTTTGGATATTTTGTAATGAATGTATCAAAATATTGAATTACATCAGAAATAGTATTATTCTGAGAAGAGAGAGTTACACAGTGTAATAAAATTTTTTTTTCTAATGAGATAGGTAAAGAAGTGTCTAGTAAAAGTGTATTGAAAATTTCTGAAGCAGATTGTAGCTTTTGTAACCTCATTAAAGAAATTGCCCTGCCAAATTTCGCTTTATGATTTAAACTATCAAGGTTTAAAACAGAAGTATATAAAGAGAGGGATTTATTATAATCCTGTTTATGTAAATAGATATCACTGGAATTGAGTAAAGCATTAATAGTCAAGGTTGTATCAATAGAAAATTGTATTGAGTTTTGAAAATTATCTATTGCAAGTTCATCTTTTCCTTTCAATTTATTAATTAAACCAAGATAGAAAAATGCTTTCTGCTTATATTCTGGAATATCATAGTTATCAATAATTTGCTTGTATTGATTTATACTTTTTTCAAAAAAACCAATATGATGATAAATTTGACCCAATCGGATTAATACTTTGCCTTTCTCTTGAGAGGAAATAGATTTACTAAGAAGTGTTTCTAAAATATCAATTGATTTATGATATTTATGTTCAGCATAGTATAATTTTGAATAGAGCAACCAGGTTTGTAAAATAAATTCACCTTCTGGATTTGAATTAATAACTGACTTTAATATTGATTCTGTTTGCACATACTCTTTTAAATGTAATGATAATGAAGCAGCTTTTAATAATCCCTTGAAATACCATGAGTTGTTGGAATCAATATTTATAAGTCTAAGGTATGAGGTAATAGCATTTTGAGGATTATTTATTTTCTCATAACATTCGCCTATTCTATAATAGACTTTTGGGATATTTTTATCTGAAGGAAAATTAATAATAAATTTTATATAAAAATTTTGAGCTTCGGGGATTTGATTTGATGCAAAATAAGATTCTGCTAAGAAAAAAAAAGCTTCAACAATTTTTGGACTGGAAGGATATTTCTCTATATACTCTTTGAATTGTATTAAAGCTAAATCATATAGGTGATCATCAAATAAT
>CAYUAG010000086.1:0-16061 GCA_964442615.1 uncultured bacterium | reverse complement strand
TTTCTTGAATTATATTTTTATTAAGGTAAAATAATCCTTAAGGAGAATCGCAATGACATTTCTAGGTTTTTTGATATTGTTAATTGTAGCAGCCCTCTGCGGATCAATTGGAGCAGGACTTGCCGGATATACCAACAAAGGTTGTTTGACGAGTATCATACTGGGTCTTATCGGCGCTTTGATCGGGACCTGGTTGAGCAGAGCTTTACATATTCCGGATTTCTTATACTTACAGGGAATCCCCATATTCTGGTCAATTGCCGGTTCTGCTGTGTTTGTGGCGGTTCTAAATTTGATGGGCGGGAAAAGGGCAAAGAGACGCTAGTATTTTTTAAAGTTAAATATTTCGAATATCTCAAATTTTTCACTCCAAAAAATTAAGTAAGCCGTAGTTACTGGTTGCGGATTATTTTTTATGGAATGCAGCATCCGTGATGTTGCACTCCACTGCTACCAAAAATGTTCTTCATCTTTGGCTTTTATATGTAATTAAAAAAAATACACTAAGTATTATTTTCAGTAAGTTAAAAAATACCTCAACCAGCACAAAAAATAGCAATAGATGTATTACTTTTTCAACTTTTTACACAAAAACCTTTGCTTTTAAAAAATTTTTTATTAAATTCAAATGTTACCGTTAACATAATTAATTATTAATATTTTTAAATTATTACATAATTTAAGGAGAAAAAAATGAATTTTAAAATATCAAAACCTTATAGTGTTTTTCTACTCATCTTTTTCTTTCTTCTTTTCTCTCAATACTCTTCTGGTAAAGAAATAAAAATCTTAACCAATCATATAGGCTATGAAAAATCTGGAACCAAACATGCAGTTATTCTGGGGAATAAAAATGATACCGTATCAACCTTTAAAATCATTAATTATAAAACTAAAGAAAAAATTTTTGAAGGTGTTGCAAAAAAAGCTGGTCATGTTTATGACTGGAAGGAGTGGTTTTTCTGGACTCTGGATTTTGATGAAGTGCAAGAAGAGGGAACATATTATATTCAAAGTCTGGTAAATAAAAAATGGATCCACTCTTTTCCTTTTCAAATCTCGGAGGATATACTAGAAAAAAACACAATATCAGATATAATTTGCTATTTTAAAAGCCAAAGATGTACTGGTCTTTTAAACAAAGCTGATAAAAATATTCCCTTTAAATATGACAGTACAAAAACAATTGATGCTCAGGGTGGCTGGCAGGATGCTACCGGTGATTATGGAATTCACCTCACCCATCTTTCTTTCTCTACCTATTTCAATCCTCAACAGGTACAATTTACTGCCTGGTCCCTATTTAAGTCTTATGAATTACTGAAAAAAAGAAATAATTCTTATTTCAAACAGTATCTAAGAAGAATTCTTGATGAAGCCATGTACGGAGCTGACTTTCTGGTAAGAATGAAAAATCCAGAGGGTTCCTTTTACAGAAGTATTGCTGCACCTGGTCCAGGTAAAAAACCAGAAGATCGTTATATCACTACTTCTATGAAGGATTTTTCCCTAACTACTATCAATAATTTGGATAAAACTTTTGTAAATGCTAACGAAACAATTGCTCATAAACATCACTATGAGGCCGGATTCAGAGCTGGAGCTGGCATTGCCATTGCAGCTCTTGCTGCTGCAAGTACCTACAACAATTGTGGTGATTTTAGTAATCAAGATTACCTTACCACAGCTGAGGATGCCTTTGCATTTCTTAAAGAAAACAATATCTATCTCACCAATGATGGCAAAGAAAATATTATTGATGACTATTGTGCGCTTACCGCCTCTATGGAACTGTACCGAGCTACAAATAAAAAGGAGTATAAAAACTATGCTGATAGGAGAGTTCTTAGCCTAATAAACCGTCTTACTGAAAAGAAAAACTATGGTTACTACTGGCGTGCTGATAATGGAGATCGCCCCTTTTTCCATGCTGCTGATGCCGGTTTTCCGATTGTCAGTCTTTTATTCTATTATGAAATAGCTGATGATGAAATGAAAAATAAAGTTCTCGAAGCAGTAAAAAAATCTCTTGAATTCGAATTAACTATTACTGAAGACGTCATAAATCCCTTTGGATACAGCCGGCAATATGTCCAGAATATAGAAGGAGAACAATGGATAAGTTTTTTCTTTCCTCACTATACAGAGACTGCTCCCTGGTGGCAGGGCGAAAATGCCAGACTGGCCTCTATGGCAACTGTCGCCAGCTTGGCTGCTAAACATTTTACCAATGACAAAAAATTCTATAAAAAACTTACTACTTTTGCTGCAGATCAACTCAATTGGATACTTGGATTAAATCCTTATGATAATTGTATGCTGGATGGTTCCGGCAGAAATAATCCCTGGTATATGTTCTTTGGTTCCTATGAATATTCAAATGTTCCAGGTGGAATATGTAATGGAATAACAGCCGGGCTAAAAGATAAAAACGATATCGATTTTAATATTCCTTACTCAGAAACAGGAAAAGATAATGACTGGAGATGGAGTGAGCAATGGCTGCCTCATTCTTCCTGGTTTTTATTTGCTGTTTCAGCTCGAAAATAACCTACGTTCAATATTAAGGAGATAGCATTTGATTAATCAAAATCTTAACAGTCAAACTGCAAAAAAAATCCATCGAATAGTATCTATTGATGTTTTAAGGGGGTTTACCATTCTTGTTATGCTTTTTGTAAACGATCTTGCTGGTGTTTCCCATGTCCCCTCCTGGCTTAAACATTACCATGGATCCAATCCAGATGGGATGACTTTTGTAGATGTTGTATTTCCGGCATTCTTATTTATTGTGGGTATGGCAATACCTTTTGCCATCAGAAAACGATTTAAAAAAAATCAAAGTTATGGGCAGATCTGGAAACATGTTTTATCACGATCGATCAGTCTTCTAATAATTGGGCTGTTTATGGTGAACAGCAGTTATAACAATTCTGACCAGGGGCTTCTTAATCCTCAGGTCTGGACTTTGTTAATGTATGTTAGTATAATTTTTATCTGGAACTCACAGGCAAACCGAACCCGGTCAGTCAAAAAAAGTATGAAAATACTAAAAGCTGCAGGTATGGTTATGCTGGCAGTTCTTGCTGTAATACATAGAGGTAAGGGTGATCCTGCTCTTATTGAGTTTCAACCATTATGGTGGGGTATCTTAGGTCTTATTGGTTGGGCATATTTAGTATCCTGTCTGACTTATATACTATTCCGAAAAAATATCGTAGGAATGGTAGGTATAATAGTAATATTATATTCTCTCTACATGGCTGATGCAGTAGCAGGGCCTTTTCTTGCCTGGATGAGACCCTGGATGAAAATCGGATTATTCCTTTGTACACATTCTGCTATAATCATTGCAGGCATAATACTTGGTATGCAGCTTACTTCAGAAGCAAAATTAAAAACTCATAATGAACGGATCAAATGGGCATTTCTTTATGGTCTGGTATTTATTATAACAGGTCTGCTGCTTCATTCTCTACATGATCTTCATAATGTATTCATAATAAATAAAAACTTAGCCACAGTACCCTGGGGTATACTCTGTTCAGGAATTATGGCCTGGTTGTGGATAATAGTCTACTGGCTAATTGATATCAAAGGCTGGAAAAAATGGGGTTCCTCTCTCAGTCCTGCTGGTAAAAATCCTCTTTTTGCCTATATTCTTGCACCCATAATTTTGGTCATTATTTCCCTTATTACCCACCTTCTTCATATCCCCAATTTCTATAATGCTTTAGGTAAAACCTTTACTGTAGGGCTCTTCCGGTCACTCATTATGGCTTTTGCCCTGGTATGGTTGACCGGTTTCCTTCATAGGGTTGGTATTAGAATGAAACTTTGATTTATGACTCATTCGAGTTTAAGCTGATCATAGCGTGCATGATTTCTTTTCTCCATGAGGATGTTTAAAAAGGTTAATTTTATACGGAGATGTTATGCCGAGCGGAGTCGAGGCATATTGTTTTTATTGGATTTATCAGTCTTCGACTACACTCAGACTGACTATATAATGACTTTTTAGACCCCCCTATGGAGGGGGTAAAAGTATATATTATTTCCCATGTACAGTACATTTTACTGTACCATTGTTAGAATCATAAATATATTTACCACCTGCAGGACATACCGGCATTTCCAGAAGCCAACCCTTAGTCATCATTACATCAATACTGGTAGGATATTTTGCTTCCCCTGCCAATGCATTTTTAGCATATCCAATATTAGCAGCTGATTCTATAGCTGCCATATTCTGCATACATGCTGTCGCATTTGCTGATTGCCCAAGCTTATTAGATTCTTTATTTAATTTTTTAATTTTGTTTTGTTGCTGTAAACTCCTTTTAGCATTTGATATGTTATCCATCACTTTAGGTGCTAGTTCATTTTCTGGATCAGCTTTTATAGCACGTTGCCATTCTTTTATAGCTTGCTCCAAAGAATCACTAGTAGCATACTTCTGAGCAAGCCTATTATGTTTTTGAAACTCTTTTTTACTATTACTACATGAGATTAAAATTAATAATAACGCTAAAAATAGATATTTAAAATACTTCATAATACCTCCCCTTCTATATTATAATTATGGTGTTGATAAGAATGCTTATGTTGACCAATAAAATATCATCAATACTCATCTTTCTTTCGGAAAATTTATCCGCTCTTCCAATATAAAATCCTCTTAACAAATTACTTGATCATGCTAACCTGCCCCCTAAAAACACCCGGTGATGCCCCGGAAAAAATGGGGCAACAACTGGGATTTTTTATATCTACAAAATTTCTAACTCTTAAACCCCGGATGTCCCATCTCTTTGGGACTCCGGGTGTTTGAATACTAGCACATTCTCAAAAACACCCGGTGAGCCGCCTGAGAAAATGGCGGCACAACCGGGGTTTTTATCTTGAAATTTTAAAAAAGATATTTGCCCAAACCATCATCACTATATCTATTTCTAATAAACTCTTCATAATCATAATATTCCAATATCATCTCTCTGAAGAGTTCTTGATCACTAATTTTATCTTTGCATCTACCTATACAACTCAAATAATTTGAATAAGGCCATTCCTCAGGCGCACTCACCAGTTTCGATCTGACTGGATTAATATGAATATATCCACACAACCTTGTCAGATACTTTTCATCAGTAATCATTTTCTCTTTAAACCGGTTCGGGAATAAGCGTCCGGTTTCATTTCTTTGTCTATTCAAGGATTTACAATAGCGATTTAAAAAATAACTTATTTTTTTCGAAAAAAGGATTGAATCGAGAATTTGCAATAAATAATGAAAGTGGGTTGGCATGAGGCAATAGGCAAGAATTCTGCAACTAAATTTGAAATCTACCTCGAGCCAGAGTTTGAGAAAAAATAGATAGTGTTCGTCATTGTAAAACAGCTTTCTACTTTGCTCTACCCGATTATAGACATGATAAAAATGATCATTGATTAAAGGAACTTTACGTTTTGGCATAACGACACTCCTTTGTCATTCAAATATACCAATTCTCATCTTTCTAAAAACCCCGGATGTCCCATCTTTTCTGGACTCCGGGTGTTTGAATACCAGCACATTCTCAAAAACACCCGGTGAGCCGCCTGAGAAGATAGCAGCACAACCGGGGTTTTACCGCAACCTGTTCTCTGATATTCCTCCTATACTTAGTGTCTTTGAGCCTTGGTGGCTATGCATTGTTCAGAATACTTAAAAATAACCCTCCATCCTATCAAAAGCCTTATTTATCGTATCCTCTTCTACACAAAAAGACAATCGGATATGGTTTTCCCCAGTAGGGCCAAATGCTATTCCGGGAGTTGCAGACACTTTTGCTTCTCTTAAAAGTTTCTGACAGAAAGCAAACGAATCTTTTCCGTCTTCAACCAGTATTTTAGGAAACATGAGATAGGAGCCGCCTGGTTTATGGTATTCAAAAACAGAATCAAGTCGGTCAAGCCGTTCACACATAAGATTGCGAGTGGTTAGATAGTGGTTGTAGAATCTTTTAACACATTCTTGAGATCCTTTTAATGCTGCTAAAGCTGCATACTGAGAGACAACCGGTGCACAAATAGCAAAAGGTATATGCGCTTTGCGGATATGCTGAATTAGTTCCTGATCAGCATGTACATAACCAATCCGCCAGCCAGTCATGGCATAGGTTTTGGTAAAGGTATAGGTGCTGATGCAGTTTTTCTTTAACTCCGGAATGGAGCCTATACTGAAATGTTTGTGATCATCAAAAATAAAATACTCGTAGGCTTCATCAGTAATAATCATAAGATCATTTTCCAGAGCAAGGTCGGCAAGTTGCCTCAACTCCTGTTCGGAAAACACAGTCCCGGTAGGATTACTGGGAGAACAGTATACTATGGCTTTTGTTTTAGGAGTAATAGATTCTTTTACTCTATCCATATCCCAGGCAAATCCTTCTTCCTCAATAAGGGGAATGGTTACTGGTTTACCTGAGGCCAGAATCACCTGTCTTATATGAGTTGAATATGTAGGTGTGGGTAGAATTACTTCCTCACCTGGATCAATGACAGCCATAACAGCTGCAGCCAATCCTTCTATTGCACCTACGGTAACCATTATTTCCGAAGGATCCGCATCTATATTATTATCCCTTTGGAGTTTTTTGGTAATCTCTTCTCTTAACTCCTCTATCCCATCAGTAGGAGAATACCCGTCTGTAATACCTTTTTGAATGGCTGATATTGCCCCCTGTCTAATATGATCAGGTGTACCTGAGGTAGGTTTTGCCCAGGACAGAAAAGCAACATCATCAAACTGTTTGGATAATCTGGTCATCTCATGAATGGCAGATTTTTTCATTTGTAAAACCCTTTGGGAAATCATTGGTCTTCCTTTCATAGGTTAATTATATGCTTCCATTATTTTTTTATCCTCTTCCATTAAATGACCTGCGATTTTTTTCATATTCATTTTTTTCCAGAAGGAGAGATTTTCGTGAGCTTCTAAATACTTCAGGGGAATGGGATGGGTTCCAATTACACATTCCACCTTATATTTATTTTCTATAAATTCTTTGAAATCGCGAATGCGGGGACAGGGTGGATATCCAACCACCAGACCTGTGGCTAAATGAATGACTTCTGCTCCGTTTTTGATCATCTCTTCCGGAACATACTCAACATTTCCTCCGGGACAACCGCCGCAATAGGAGTAACCTACCAGCTGTAATTCCTCATCTTTGGGATAGAGGGCAAATCCTCCGGTATGCTCTCGCATGGACCGTAAACATTTTCCTCCTCCGCAGGTCTGGTAGCGTCCGCAGATTATAATCCCAATTTTTTTCATGATGTTTCCTCCATTTGTTTTATTTTAGTTTGTCTGAATTGCATGTATTAACATAAACAGAGCTGCAGCAATATTGGAAAAAGCAAACAGTTGTTTGAGATGTTTTGGCCGTGTTGATAATGCCCATTTACCTCCGATAATACCTCCAATAATTGTCACCCCAGCCAAAGGTAAAGCCAAACCCGGATTAAAATCTCCCTGGACTGCATGTCCGAAAAATCCCATTAAAGCAGTAGCTGCTATCAAAGTTGAGGCAGTTCCTACAGCTATATGCATGGGAAGTCCACAGGCTAAAACCATGAGTGGAACTAAAAAAGATCCTCCGGATACTCCACACATACCTGATCCAAATCCAATCAATATTGTCATAGGAATAACAATCCAGAGGTCAATGGTATACTCGTTCTTCCCAATTCTGACTTTCCAGTACCCTTTATTGTTAAATAATTTTCTTTTTTTTATATGGGATACAGGAACTAACATTATAATTCCTGCACTAAAAAGTAAAAAGGTAAAAATTATTTTTAAGGCAAAACCACTAAATTCATGGGAAAAATATCCTCCTAATAAAGCAGTTATGGAAGCTAACATTCCTATGAGTACAGACACAGGCCAGACAACTTTTCTGTTTTTTTGAAAAACAATAAGAGCAGAGACAGATGCAGTAAAAAGAATAAACTGCCCGGTAGTAGCTGCCTGATGCATTGCCACTCCTGCTATAACTAGTATGAGTATGTAAAAATTTCCTCCTCCTTTACCTACCATGGTCATTAGAATAGCAAGAATAAATATTAATACTCCTACAACTATAAATTTAATTAGCACTTATTAATAATCCTTTAATTTTATAAACAATTTCCTCATTAACCAGCTTAATAAGTTAAAAATCCACTCTCTAAAAAATCTGAATATTTTTTTTATCATCTGAACAGTTATCTATTTTTTCCCTTTCCATAGTTTAGCTTCCATTTCCAAAAACTTTTCAGTTTCCTTTTCATTCATTACGGATTCTTTAATATCCACCTTTAATCCTATTTTCTGCAGAGGAACCTCGACACTCATGATAATATAATCTTTAATGGGAATATCCTCAAAAGGAAATGCTAAATTTACTAATACCTTTTTCTTATCAATCTTAAAATCTTTAATTATTCCCAATTCAACCAGAGTGCAGTCAATAGCTGAATGCCGTATTTCTGTTATTGTTTTCTTGATTTTACCTTCCAAAATATCATCTTTCATCTTACTGATTCCTATAAAATATTGTAATAATTAGACAATATGAACAGGATTAACAAGATATATAAAACTATGTATCCTGTTCATATTGTAAATCTTGTCTACTATTTATATCATAACCATAATTTTTTGATGATCTAACATTTTTCAAGTTAGAGTTCAATAATTTTTCCTGCTCCGCCTTCAATAACCTTATCAGGATATAATGATTCAATTTCTTTTTTATGCTGAGTACAATGGGTAGGACAAATCAAATCCATTTCTTTGAATAATTCAAATTCACTGAATCCGTGGAATCCGCCCACAACAGCATAGACTTTTCCGAAAGTAGAAGCTTTCTCTAATATGTTGGACATTTGAGGATGAGAACATCCATTTACCAGAACCAAACCCTTTTCAGTTTGGATAGCCATTGACTGCTCAATATTTTCCAATTCACCTGTAGAAAAAACATTCTCTGTAATTTTTATGGCTTTGTTTACATGGATAACCTCTTGGACATGTCGTACACCTCTGAAAGATTCAGGAACATAAAGTTTTACTTTATTATTTTTATTAAGAAAAGCAGAAAGACCCCCAGTGTGATCATAATGATGATGCGAAATAAAAACAAGTTCAATATCATCAGGATTAATGTTCAACTTTTCCATATTTGAAAGTAAGATCTGTCCATCCGTTCCCGTATCAAAAAGAATGGCGGGTATATCCTCACCTTCAATTAAACAGGAAAAACCCCAGTCAGCTGTAATATCCGGCTTAAAAGATGTATTATCATAGATGATGGTAAGTTTCATGCCATTTCCTCTTAAAAATATAAATTATTTTTTTTGTCTCAGCTTTCTCTATTTACTCTGGGTTGATGAATCCTACTCTTTTATTTATAGATTACATGTAGGGCAAGTGCCAGTATCACAAGATGAATCCTTATCAGAAGAAGAAAATGTAGAAAAAAGCTTTTTCGGTTTAGAAGTTCCGCATTTCGGACAGGTGATATCATTATTACCCTCATCCATCTTCTGCAGTAATTCAAATTTATTACCACACTTTACACATTTGTATTCATAAATTGGCATTTCATTTACCTCCAAAATTTTTTTACTTATTCAGAATTTTTAAAAAACAGAATGACAAACAAAGTTTCAATATATTCTGTTTTTTTACTGTTCTCTCTTTTCATTTTCCAATGAGCTATTTAGCATTATGTTAAAATACATAATTTTCTTACCAATAATAATAAACGTTCGTATATGATATATTAAACAGAACTAAAACACAGTTCTTTTGTTTTATTCCAGATTTGTTTTATTTTTTTAGAAATTTCTCCATCCGAATACTCAACCACAGATAAGCCTTGTACCTGGGCCTCAGTAACACTTCTATCATAAGGAATAGTTCCTAAAAAATAGGATCCGATCTCCTGGGCAATTGCCTTAATTTCCTCTGTTTTATTTAGATTTAAATCATATTTATTTACCACAATCCCGGATTTGATCTTAAAAAAACTGGCAACATCCAGAATTCGCTTTAAATCATGAACACCGGAAACTGTTGGTTCGGTTACAATCAAGGTATAATCCGCACCAGTTATAGATGCAATAACTGGACATCCGGTCCCTGGTGAGCCATCAATTATTGCATTTTTAAGACTATATTCTCCGGCAATTTTATCTTTTTTATTTTTAACCAGTGTGACCAGCCTTCCTGAATTTTCTTCTGCTACTCCTAATTTTGCATGGCTCATGGGACCAAAACGGGTAGTGGAGATATACCATTCCCCATTCACTGCTGGTTCGCAGATCACAGCATCCACCGGACACACCAGACAGCAAACTCCGCAGCCTTCACAACTTAACTCATCAATGGAATAGACAGTTTTGCCTTTTCGAGACCATTTTTGAATTGCTTCAAAACGACACTGTTTAAAGCATTCTCCACAGCAATTACACTTTTCCGGATCAATGCGGGCAGTATCACCTCCACTGAACAGCCCCTTCTCTTTGATCTCTGGCTGTAGTATAAGATGAAGATCTGCAGCATCTACATCACAATCCGCAATTGCAACATTCTTTTCCAGGGCGCAGAAACAGGCAGCCAGAGAGGTTTTACCTGTACCACCTTTCCCGCTTAACACCACTAATTCTTTGGTTCTGGATTTTTTTGTATGACTTTCTTGTTCATGTTCCAGGGAATGTTGTGAATCAATGGCAACCGAAGGTCTCCTTTTAACTGATCTTTTCTCCTGGGCTGCACTCAAAATTTTTTGGGAGATCTCCTTAAAAACTGATTGATACGCAGGTAAATGGTCTACAGCAAGATTACCCTCAGAGTAACATTCTGCAATCTTCCGGTCATCAGGTATTTCACCTAAAATTTCTAATTCCTGCTCTCGACAGTAAATCTTCAAATCCTCATTCATGTAATCTGCCCGGTTTACAATCACAACTGGTTCTTGTCCTATTTCTCTGCACATATCAACTGAAAGTTTCAAATCATTGATACCAAAAGGAGTAGGATCCGTGACTAGTACAGTTAGGTCAGTATTCACTATCGTTTCTACAGCAGTACAAGCTGTTCCTGGTGGAGAATCAAGGATGTTAATGCCTTCTCCAGCATGTTTTTTAAGCATTTTTATCAACCGTGGTGACATGCCTCCTTCAGCTGTCTTTAAAAGAGCGTAGTGGAAATCAATATTTCCACTTTTCCCCTGCAGAATTTCACCAATCTCTCTCTCCTTTTCCATAACTGCCTCTTCAGGACAGACAATAGTACAGGCTCCACAGGTATGACAGAGGTTCTGAAAAAAGAGTACTTTTTTATTTACAATGGCAATTGCATTGTAATGACAGGCATCAGCACATTTTCCACATACTGTACATTTTTCATTATCAATTCCCACAGGAGAGGGAATTGTAACTTTTTTTCTGCTTTTAATATCAGGTTTTAAAAAAAGATGTCCGTTGGGTTCTTCAACATCACAGTCAAGATAGCGGACTTTATAGCCGGACTGATCAAGAACTTTGGCAATATTAGTTGATAAAAATGTTTTTCCTGTTCCCCCTTTTCCACTAGAAATTGCAATAGTTAACTTCATTTTTTTCCTTTCTTACAATAATCGCTTTGAAACGAAACCTAATACCATAATAACCGCAACCATTTCATCCTCATTTCAATCTTTTCTCTATACTCCCGTCAGGAAGCATATTATCCGAATGCGGTTCTCCTTTTTCTTCCATGGCATAACGTATACACGATTTCCAATCTCCCTTACAGTATAGTTCAATCCACTTTTGTTTTAGCCTGCCCTCTTGGTAAAACCATTTCATGGGACAAGAGGGAAACCATTTACATTCATGTAATAGAGTTTTCAGCTTTTTATATTGTTTTCTTGTTTCAGATTCAAAAGAGGGATTGTAAAGAAGTGAAGCTGGATGCGGCAGCGGTAAAATTTTTTGATTTTCTGAAAAAAACAGTTTCCCATAGAGCTGAACAAAATCTTTGCGTGCTTCCGGCGGTTCAGCTCGAAATCTGGTTAAAATATAACGGGTCACATAAAATCCTAAAGAAACAATCACATCTGGATCAATAATAGATATTTCCTCATCTAAAAAACGGCTACAGGATTCAATCTCATCCATTTTTGGGCTTCGATTTTTGGGTAACATACACTTAATTAAATTAGTCATATAGACCGACTTCCTAGGGATTTCGGCAGTATCAAACAGCTTATTTAGAATCTGTCCGGACGGACCGATAAACATTCGGTTTTCGGCATCTTCTTTTTCTCCCGGAGAAAGCGCAACAACCATTAACCGTGCGCCTAAATCACCTTCGCCCATAAGTACATGCTTTCGGGTGATTGATAGCCTGCACTTTTTACAATCACTGATCCGACGATTGAAGACTTCAATTGCTTTCCTTTTTTTTCGGATTTTATTTGACCCAATTTGTAGTTCCATATTTTTGTAATCTGGTACTCCTGTCCTCAAGACGGTTTGCCAAACACCTGGTCCAATATTTCAATGATTTGATCCTTAGTTTGAATACTGGTAGTTGCAGCCACAACACTACCGTCTTTGAAATAGACATTAAACGGCAATCCCATAAAAGTGGCGCACTGTGGTAAATTCCTAATAAAATCCGCTGCCGGAATATCAAAGTCCATGTCTCTAAAGGCCACATGAGGATACTGCGATTGTAATTGCTCCATGTCTATGTATACGGGAATACACATTGGTCCCATCCGCCCGCAACAAATCATGACATTCTCATTTTTTTCAAGCACTTCTTTAATCTCTGATTTGCTTTCTAGATGTTTTAAATTGGTCAAGAGCATATCAGATCTCCTTCATTTTTTATTAATCGTCACATTCTTATTACAGTATTTCTTTTTCTACTTCAATTGGAGGATGGTCAATATGACGTTGTGTTACATCGAAAATTTCTTGAATCTTATCTGTTTCCGGAAGCACATCCCGGATCATCTCCAGGTAATGTCTCGATCTGATCGAATGCAATGTCGGTTCAAAGTTGATATCGAAAATCCAGCCGATCTGAAGCAGCTTAAAATCATTCAAATTCTTTACATGCTTAATGTCAACTATTCTCCTATTTATTAAATCCTGATAAACCTCATCTGAAAACCCGAATGTATCAGGAAGATCAAGTTCTATAGCAGTATTGCGTTTACCACTTTTTTGAGAATAATAGTCAGTAACCACTTTCCAAATATCCAGTTTATCTGCATCACGCAGCAGTTTTGTATAAAAAAGGCATAATCCAGTTTCGTTTTGAGGAAGTGCCGCACGGTTATGATACCTGATTGTTCGAATAATGAGTTTTTTAGTTGATTTATCAAATCGATTGAGCACTCCATACTTTTTTAATATTTTTATACCGAGCTCAGCATGATCCTCGGATTGTCGATCCACAAAGGTTTTATAACGGGTATACTGTACAAAACGGCCGACATCATGTAAAATTGCAATGATTTTAGCCAAACGCAGTTCATCATCATTTAATCCAAGCTGCTTTCCAATATTCACAATTTCTTTGCATACACGTTTTGTATGTTCTTCTTTAAGAACTATATTTTGTTGTAATTCTTTATCACCATGTTTAAATGTCTGAACATAGTCGGCAAACCAATAGTTTATATCTTTAACAATTTCATTATTTATATGTATTACTTTTTGTTTTTTAGAAAACATTTGAAATATTACCTTTTTATGCCTAACCAAATACAACATCAAGTACCATCATTACTGAAAAACCTATCATTGCACCCATGGTGGCTAAATCAATATTACCAGCACTCTGAGACTCAGGGACGACATCTTCGACCACGACAAAAATCATGGCTCTTGCAGCAAAACTTAAGGCATATGGCAGGATTGGCCGCGCAAAAAAAACAGCGCCTGCTCCGATGACACCAGCGCTTGGCTCAACAATTGCAGATAACTGTCCGTACCAAAAACTTTTCAACCGAGACATCCCTTCTCGCCGCAATGGCCAGTTCGATACCGAAGAAAGAACAATCCAAGCTCTCCCAATAAAATAATGGAATAAATAAAAATCGGATTCATTATGCTCACCGATTCACCTTTCCCTGATTTTTGACGTCTTCCATGGCACTCTTGACCGTTTCGGAGTCTCCCAGATAATAATGCTTAATAGGTTTCAAGCCTTCGTCCAGTTCGTATACCAGGGGAATGCCTGTCGGAACATTCAAATTCACTATAGCATCATCGGAAATACTATCCAGATGTTTGATCAGAGCCCTCAGGCTGTTGCCGTGGGCCACGATTAGGACTTTTGCATCTAATTTGATAACAGGTGCAATTATCCCGTTCCAGTAAGGTAAAATCCTGGCAGTTACATCTTTCAAACATTCCGTCGAAGGTAATTCTTCATTGCTTAAGCCTTTGTATTTTGGATCCATTATCGGATGCCTCTCGTCGGTTCTTTCCAGAACCGGAGGACGTACATCGTAGCTGCGTCTCCATAAAAGCACTTGATCTTTTCCGTGCTTAGCTGTGGTCTCTGCCTTGTTGAGACCCTGAAGAACGCCGTAGTGTCTTTCGTTCAACCGCCATGAGCGATAAACAGGCATCCACATCATATCCATTTCATCGAGAATAATCCAAAGAGTGCGAATTGCTCTTTTCAGTACGGATGTATAGGTCATGTTAAAAGTATACTCTAGTTTTTTCAACAACCGACCTGCTTCTGCGGCTTCGGTAATTCCCTTTTCTGACAGATCTACGTCCATCCATCCTGTGAAACGGTTTTCCCTATTCCAAACGCTTTCCCCGTGCCTTAGAAGGACTAATTTATGCATCATCAATTTCTTTCTCCATATATCCAATTTAGCCGCATCACGCAACTGCTTTTCCCGATCCTCAAAAAGTGGATGGGATAAAACAATTGTAAAATCTCAAGATCGTATCGTATGATTACTCACCATGAATCCGTTTTTTCTTTTCCAATAATACTTCTTTCGTCTCCCGATGATCTGGATCCGGCACGATTGCCTCTACCGGGCAAACCGTCACACATTGTGGCTCATCGTAAAAACCCACACATTCTGTGCATTTATTGGGATCAATAACATAAATAGGATCGCCTTCGGAAATTGCCTCATTCGGGCATTCATCCACACAGGCACTACAGGCAATACATTCTTCGTTGATTATTAAAGCCATGACATTGCTCCCGGTTTTTGTAAAATTAATACAGTTTTTGCTTTTGTTCTGAGTTCATTTTGAATACAGATTTCATTTTAACAAACGATTTTATTCCTTATTCTTTTTATCGAACCTCATAAAAATTATTTTATGCCAAACATCTCCCTCCAAACAATTTCGTTCCGATTCGAACGATATTGGCGCCTTCTTCAATTGCAATTTGATAACTATTACTCATTCCCATTGAGAGATACTGCATTTCCACATTGGGTATTCCTGATTTTTTCAACCGATCGAATGCCATCTTTGTTGCCTTAAAATAAGGTCTGGCATCTTCAGGATTACCAAAGCGAGGTCCCATAGTCATCAAACCCTCAATTCGCAGATGTGAAAAAGCGTTTATCTCTCGAACCATGTCATCGACATCCTCCGGCAGCACACCGGTTTTATTCGATTCCCTGCCACTATTGATTTCAATAAGTACCGGCATAACCTTCTCCATATCGGCACAATGACGATCTACTGACTCGGCAATTCTCCGAGAATCGATTGTCTCGATCATATCAAAAAGTTGTACTGCTTTCTTGGCTTTATTCCTCTGAAGATGACCGATCAAATGCCACTGCACCGAATTCCCCAGGTGCTCGAACATCTGTTCTGCTTCCTGTACATAATTATAACCAATAATTTTCACTCCTGCATCAACAGCACTTCTGACTTCTTCAGGCGTTCTTGTTTTTGCTGCCACCACCATAAGCACATCAGTGGGTAGTAAATTCAAGCATTTGATTGAAGATTCTTTTAATATTTTTGCCTTCATT
>CAYUAG010000085.1:0-16220 GCA_964442615.1 uncultured bacterium | reverse complement strand
AAATATGAGAAAGAATTAGAAGTAAGAAAGTAAAATTAATCTGCTATTGAGTATTATCAGATCTATTCAGGGAAGCAAGTTGTTTCAGGTAAAGTATGGATTGAGGATGAAATAATTTTTAATATATATTTAATACCGGGCCTATAGAGATTAATATGCGGAATAATATTTTTGAAGATTTTATTAAAAGTTTGGTACTGTTGTGAATAGTATTGTATCTGAAGTTAATAATTATCATTCTGAAAGTGAAGGATAATACACTAAAGTATCAACAGAGCTTTGTTTCTGGGATATCTTAAGATGAGAAGATGATTAATATGTGAATAAAATTCTGCATACTTGCCAAACAGGGATATATAATAAAGTAACATTAGTAGATGAAATGCTGCATAAGAGCCTTGAATATGATTTAAAAAATGTGTACATTTGCAAATAAGGAAGAATATGCATATATCTAAAAACATGAAAATCAATTTTATGTCTACTGATTTAGATCAAACCATAGAGAGAAAGGTAAAAACTCGAACTGTTCTATCAAGTGTTTATAAACTATTGGATAATCCCAGTAGCGTTTCTAGAATCCTTCGGTTAAAAGAATATTTAGAAAAAGTAGAAAGCTTTCAAAATAATGCTGAGGATGGCAAAGAGTGTTTAATTGTAACAGAAAGTATTGATAATGATTTATTTGATACAATGACATGGGTATATTCGATTTTAATCCCAATAAGTAATGATACTTTTGGGGAGGATGAGAGAAAAGTACTTACTGATCAAATGCAGAAGTTATAATACTGCAGATTTAGCTGATCATATTTTTAAGGATAGATATTTTGGGGGGAACAAATAGTTATATATCTTGGTTTATATCAAGTATTGAAGTTGAGAATGAGAGTTTTTATGCTGATTCTGATCGTGAAGTAACATTTGATACTAATGGATTAAAAGAAGGCAGAGTTGTTGTTACAACTTTGAATAAGCTTCCAGTTGATATTTACGTTGATAGTGGGAATTATGAAATAGATAATGAAGATGATACAATTATAGGATTGTATTTTGGAAACATGATTGATAGTTGTGTAGTATACTGTTTTTAAAACAAGGGCGGATTTAATTAAATGAATTTAATGGATTATATATCAAAAAAAGGATTTAAATAATGTTAAACAAAGAAGAACAAAATAAAGAACAACAAAATCAGAATGTCCATTATCTTGATAATCAAATAGGGAAGATTGAATATACAGATGATAGTGTTTATAACTTTCCTGAAGGATTGTATGGATATAAAGAGTATAAGGATTATGTTATGTGGGGAGGAGAGAAGTATCGTCCTTTTAAACTACTTATTTCTGTAGATGATCCTAATTTATTTTTTCCACTTATCAATCCAAAAATTTTAATACCTGATTATAAACCTAAGATTAAAGATATTAGAGACTGGGAATTTATGTATACTATTGTTACCATAGGAAGTTCTCAAGAGGATGTTACTGTTAACATGCGAGCTCCAATACTTTTATCCAGAAAAGATAGATGGGGGAAACAAGTCATATTAACTGATTCAAATTATTTAATTCGTCATAAAATAGTCAATTCAATAAAATTAAATGGAGTATAAGGTGCTTGTATTAGCAAGAAAAGTAGGAGAGAGTATTCTTTTAGGGGAGAATATCAAGCTTACTGTTCTCTCTGTTCAGGGGAGGGGGGTTAAAATTGGGATAAAAGCTCCCATAGAGATTACTGTTTATAGAGAAGAGATTCATCAAAGGATTGTTGATGAGAATAAAAAGGCTGCTTCTAATATTAATATTGATAATATACGACAGATTTTCCATTCAGGAGGGATTCAGGATGAGTGAGTATAAACAGAAAAAATAATCCCGGTTTTTTAGAATAAATTATTAGAGTGAATGAATATTTAAATTCAGGTGAAGTCAGAAAAACTGAGGATCTTTTAATAAAAAAGTACTTCCTTAGGTCAAGACAAATATTTTTTTGGCTGCATAATTCTAATAAATCAATATATTTTATAATATACCTTTTTCTTCTAATTTTTAGTGTTCGTATTTAAAAGTCCATTTAAAAAATATTTCCCTTATGGATGAGAGTATAATATTATTTTACAAATATATTTTACTTTTTGTCTATATTCCCTCCAAAATTGTATTATCATTAGTAAAAAAAGTAATTATTACCTAAAGATAGTTAAAAAATAATTGGTTTTTATTTAATTGTTCTTGTTAAGAAATAAGGAATTTGAAAACAGAAAACCTTTTATTCCAGTACTTGTTTTTTAAAGATTTAGGCGACTACCTTTATTGATAATATTTAACTGTTTTTATTGGCATGGCATATTGATTGCTTTAAAAGATATTAGAAAATGAATTATAATTATTAGAGTAAGGGAATTTAAATGAAGAAAGTTTTAATAGTAGATGATGAAAAGATTGTATTAGATGTTTTAGAGAAAATGATTTCACATTTAGGACATAATACAACTGTTTCAGAAACAGGTATAGATGCCTTGAAGAAATTTAAAAATAATAAATTTGATCTTGTTTTTGTAGATCTTCTTATGCCTGGTGTTAGAGGTTGGGAGTTAATACAGAAGTTTAGAGAAGAAAAGCCAGACCAAAAGATTATTTTGGTCACAGGTATGGGCAGTGATTGTGGAATTAGTCAACATAGACTTAAAGAGAATAACATTGATCAAGTGCTTCCTAAGCCTTTTTCATTTAATAAAGTAAGATCTTTACTTGAAAATATAAACAAACAAGATATATGATAAATTTATAATCTATAAGGTTCAAATTGTGAAACGTTTACTATTTATTTTATTTTTATTTTGCCTATCTGGATTTCAATTAATTGTCAAGGCTGATAATAGATGCTCTCATGCAATCAGGATTAAAATAATTAGTAATAATAAATTTTATGTAAAAAAGAATCAAGAATTGTCTAAATCAGAAGATATACAAACAAGAAATAAATCCAATAATATTACATTAAAGTGGTATTTTTCCAGTAAGGCAAAAAAAATTTCAGTCTCTTCTGATAAGGTAAATAAATTATGCAGTGTGCAATTAATAAGAAAAGACCAAAACACTGATGGCAAAATTATCAATATAACTTCAAAAAGCAGAGAACTCATAAATTCAGATAATAATAATTCTGGGGAATGTAGAATAAATTACAAAGTAGCATCTGATAAAGGAAGTAAGGAAGATAATGATTTAAATGTTATATATACAGTAACTGATAAATTTTAAAAAATTAATAAAAAAGAGGATCAAGGCTTTATGAGTAAAAATAATATACTGATAGTTGAGGATGAAAAGCTTGTGGCAATGGATATTGAGGAAAGATTATTTACATTAGGGTATACTGTTGTAGGGAGATTGTCAACAGGTGAAGAGGTTATTAAACGAATTGATAAAATACATCCTGATTTAATTCTTATGGATATTAAATTAAAAGGAAAGATTGATGGTATCAAAACAGCAGTTAAACTTAAACAAAGTTATGATATACCAGTAATTTATCTTACAGCTTATGCTGACTCTAATATGATTTCAAGAGCAAAAAAAACACAACCGGATGGGTACTTGTTAAAACCATTTAATGATAATGATTTATTTTCTGTGATCGAGACAGCAATGTATAGACACAGGATGGCCAAGAAATTAAAACAAGCAAAAAAAGTGGCAGAGAAAAGACAGAGATACCTTGAAGCTGTTTTATATAATACTCCCAATGCTGTTATTACAGGTGATGAAAATCATAGGATTGTAGAATGGAATTCAGGAGCTGAAGCATTGTTTGGATATAAAAAAGAGGAGACTATTGGTAAATATTTAGATGATTTAATTACTATACCTGAAATAAAAGATGAAGCCAAAAAAATATCAGATACAATTCTTAAAGGAGAGGATATTACTCAGAAAGAGACTATCAGATACAGAAAAGATGGGATTCCTGTGAATGTAATAGTTGCTGTTTCTCCTATAAAAAGGGAAAAAGAGTTAATGGGAGTGGTTAGTGTATATACAGATATTACCAAGATAAAAAAGGTAGAGGTTGATTTACAGGAATCAAAAGAGCGAGTTGAGATGATGAATAAAGAGCTAAAAAAAACTATTAAAAGAGCAAATTTGATGGCATTAGAAGCAGAGATGGCAAATAAAACTAAAAGTGAATTTATCGCCAATATGAGTCATGAAATAAGAACCCCAATGAATGGAATTATTGGTATGACTGATTTGGTACTTGAAACAAATTTGACTTCGCAACAAAAGGATTATCTTGAAGCAGTGAAAATGTCAGCTGATTCCTTGATGCTAATAATTAATGATTTATTGGATTTTTCCAAGATAGAAGCTGGAAAGCTGGAGTTTGAATCAGTGAGTTTTAATTTAAGGAAAACGTTTGAAGATGCTATTAAAACTATGAAACATAAGATAGATGAAAAAAATTTGAAATTGATTATAAATATTTCAGATAACATTCCTGAATTTATTATTGGAGACCCGGGTCGGTTAAGACAAGTTGTTTTAAATTTTCTCAGTAATAGTATTAAGTTTACTGAAAAAGGGGGAATAATTATAAGTGCAGAGGTAGAGAAACAATTGTCAGAAAGTATTGTTATTCATTTTTGTATTACTGATACAGGTATTGGTATACCAGAAGATAAACAGAAGAAGATTTTTAATTCATTTACCCAGGTCGATAATAGCTCAACCAGAAAATTTGGAGGTGCGGGATTAGGTTTGGCAATTTCTTCCAGTTTGGTAACTATGATGGGTGGTAGGATTGGGCTTCAAAGTCCGGTTAAAAAAAGAAAGATACGAGAGGGTGGAAAAGGATCAGCTTTTTATTTTACCGCACAATTCAGGCTTCAAAAAGAAAAACAAGAAAAAGAGAATATAAAGGAACCTGAACATAATAAAATTGAGGGTAAGAAGATGGAAATAAAAAATGATATAATGCCTTTCCCAGAAAAATCATTTAAAATATTATTAGCAGAAGATAATAAGATTAATAAAAAATTAGCAGAGTCTTTATTGAAAAAGAAGGGATTCAGGATTACTTCAGTTGAAAATGGGAAAGAAGTACTGAAATGTATCGAGCATGAATATTTTGACCTTATTTTAATGGATGTCCAAATGCCGGAAATGGATGGATTTGAAGTAACAAAAGAGATTCGAAAACAAGAAAAGACTACAAGAGAGCATATCTCCATAGTTGCAATGACTGCATATGCTATGAAGGGTGATAGAGAAAAATGTATAGAAGCTGGAATGGATGATTATATATCTAAACCAATTAAGGCGAAAGAATTTTGGCAGACTATTAGAAAGGTGATAAGTGGAGAAATAAATGATAGTTGGAGTAATGGTGATATTTCCATTGATATCACTAAGGCTATGGAAACTGTTGAAGGTGATAAGGAACTTTTTCAGGAGTTGATTGAGGATTTTCTTGCCTTATTCCCTAAGCAGCTTTCAGAAATTGGAGAGGTGATTCAAGAAGGTGATCCAGAACAACTAGAGAAAAGAGCTCATAGTTTTAAAGGTGCAGTAGCTAATTTTGGTGCAGAGGCAGCTTATGAACTTGCTTTTGAGCTTGAGAATCTGGGGAGAAAATCTCGTCTAGATAATGCACCAGAAGTTTTCAATAAACTTCAAAAAGAGATGAATCATGTACAGGCCTATTTTGCTGATAAAAAGTGGGAACAATATGTGTAATATTTTATTTTTTCATAGGGGAATATTATCAATTTTTGAAGACAGTAGAGGTACGATATGGATTGGTATAGTTAACAGACTGAATATATTTAATCAAAGGGAAAATAATTTTACCAGAAACTTCTATAATCCTGGGTATACAATGAATAGAAGCACTAAATTGGGATGAGAAGATTTTACTCATCTATTATTTTGAATAAATATATAAGATGGAGAGTGGATATTGATGGAAAAGGTTAGAAATAAAAATAGAATAGTAATTGCCGAAGATGATCCTATTTCCAGAAAGGTTATAGCAACTGCTTTGCAGAAACGTAATTTTGAAGTTGTAGTTGCAAAGGATGGTTTGGAAGCATGGGAGATTCTTAAAAAGGAGGATGCACCACAACTTGTAATTTTAGACTGGATGATGCCTGAAATGGATGGAGTTGAAGTGTGCAGAAAAGTACGTCATCAAAAGGATAAAAAATACACCTATATTATTTTTCTTACAGCAAAGGGACAAAAAGAAGATCTATTTGAAGGTATGGCTGCTGGTGCTGATGATTATGTTAATAAACCATTTAATATCCAAGAATTAATGGCACGTATTAAGGTAGGTCAAAGGATTTTAGGTTTGGAGAATCAACTGCAATCCCATATTGAACGTCTTAGAGAGTTAGATAATTTGAAGGATGATTTTATCTCTACAGTTTCTCATGAACTAAGAACACCAATAGCTGTTATGCGTGGAGGTATTTCTGTATGTCTTGAGGGTGTTCTGGGAGAACTTAATGAGAAACAGCAGGATATACTTGGTGATTCTTTAGAAAATATTGATCGCTTAAATCGTCTGGTTACAGATCTTTTGGATGTATCCAAGATTGAAGCTGGAAAGCTGAGTATAAGAAGAAGTTCAATTGATATCTGCTCTTTGGCAAAAAAAATAAAAAGAGATTTTTCACAAAAAGTATTAGAAAAGAATTTACAGTTTAAGCTTGATATTCCTGATAAAGTTTTAAATATATATGCTGACAGGGATAGGGTGATTCAAATCTTTACTAATTTAGTTAGTAATAGTATTCGGTATACCAATGCGGGTGAAGTGAGGTTGGGAATTAGGGATCTAGAAAAATATATAAAATGCTGGGTTTCTGATACCGGTAGAGGTATAGCCAAGGAGAATCTGTCTAGGTTGTTTTCAAAATTTGAACAGTTTGGACGGACTGAAGGTCCAGGTTATAAAGGGACTGGTCTTGGATTGACAATCTCCAAAGCCCTGGTGGAAAGACATGGAGGAACAATTGAAGTGGATTCAGAGTTGGGAAAAGGAACAACCATTTATTTTACCTTAAAAAAATCAGATTTCCCAACCGTAATGATTGTTGATGATTCTGAGAGAATCGTGGATATAATTAAGAGGTTTTTAGCTTTTAAAGGATTTAAGTCTATATGTGCCTATGATGGAAAGAGTGCTCTTGAGAAAATTAAAACCAGGAAACCTTCAATTATTATTCTTGATATCATGCTTCCTGAAATTAATGGTTATGAAGTACTGGAACAACTTAATAAAGAAAAAATAAATATACCAATTATTATTATGAGTGGTGGAAAGATAGATTATAAACGTCTTAATAACATCAATGGAGAGAATATTTTACCTGTACTGGAAAAGCCAATCAACCATGAAAAGTTAGTTTCAAAGGTTGAGGGAATGCTTGTCCAGGAGTAAATAAATGTTATCAGGAGGATAGAGTTATGGAAAACTTACAAGAAAAATTAATTTTAATAATTGAAGACAATCTGTCTTTTTTAAAGGTGGTAAAATTAAAACTTGAAGCTATGGGATACAGAGTAATTACTGCTGAGGATGGTCTGACAGGATTTAATTTAGCAAAATCAAAGAAACCTGATTTGATCATTTGTGATTTAATGCTTCCACAAATGGATGGACATAAAATATGCAGATTTTTAAAGTATGATAAAAACTATAAAGATATTCCTTTTATTGTACTTACATCCCGGGATATGGATAAGGATAAAGATCTTGCCAAGAATTGTGGAGCAGATGAGTTTTTGGTTAAAACCGTAAGTCATAAAATATTAGTTGAAGTTATAGGGGGATTAATATGAGTAATTACAAAGAAAAAGAGCTGAATATATTGGTTGCTGAAGATGATGTCATCTCCAGAAAATTGGTAAAATCTTCACTTCAGAAGTGGGGGTATAATGTTACTGCTGTAAAGGATGGTAATGAAGCATGGGCAGAAGTAAAGTCAGGTACTCCTCATATTGCTATTATTGACTGGATGATGCCTGAGATGAATGGGATTGAATTATGTAAAAAGATTAGAAATAAAAAATATGAATTTTATACATATATTATTATATTGACATCTTTATCTGAACTGGACAATATTGTGGATGGATTAGATGCTGGTGCGGATGATTATATGACAAAACCTTATAATCTCAGAGAACTTCGAGCAAGAATTAAAGTAGGTTTAAGGGTAATTAATCTGGAGAAAACCCTGAATGACCATGTTAAAAGATTAGAGGATGCTTTAAACAAAGTTGAAGTTTTACAGGGTCTTTTACCTATTTGTGCTTACTGTAAAAAAGTGAGAGATGATAAAAATTATTGGGAGCAGGTAGAAAGTTATATCTCTAAACATTCAGATGTTAGGTTTAGCCATGGTATTTGTCCTGAATGTTATGAGAAATATATTAAACCGCAGCTCATGGAAGCAGAGAAAGAACATAAACAAAGAAAATTAGTATAAATAAATATAAATATATTTTAATTATCAACCCTATTTTCAAGTTTACCTATATCCTGGATAAGACAACCAACTGTATCATCAGGATGCAACCTGACTGCTCCAGGTGTACCACAGGAGATAATATCTCCTGGTTTCAGGGTCATGCCCTGAGAGAAAAAGGAGATTAATCTTAAAGGTGGGAAGCGCATATTTTTAACCCGGTTAGAACAGTGCTGTTTACCGTTTATAATAGTTACAATTTTTATCTGTTCAACATTTTTTATTTCGTCCTGGGATACAATCCAGGGGCCAAAGCTGAAAAAGGTATCAAAGCTTTTTGCCCTGGTAAGGAAGCGAGGATTCCGCTTGAGAATATCAACAGCTGTCATATCTATTATGGTTGTGTAGCCCATAATAACATCTGGTACATCTTTAACTGAAATATTTTTACATTCTTTACTAATTATAATTCCAATTTCAGCTTCTCCGGTTACATAAGATGACTGAGCCGGTAGTTTGATAGTCTCTCCCGGACCAATTATGGTGGTGGCAGGTTTCATAAAACTTGCCGGTTCCTGCTGAGGTTGTTTTGCTTCTAGATCTTTTGCATGTTCAGGAAAGTTCAATCCGATTCCAATTATTTTAGGAGGATTATCATAGGGAGCACATAACTTAACCGTAGATATTGAAAGGGAAGGTAAATCATCCAGGGTAATATTGGACAGGATTATTTTCAGAGCATCAAGTTTATTTTCTTGTATCAATTCTTTTAATGTGCAAGGAATATCTATTCCGGATTTTTTATTTATAGCCTTAAAAGGGATTATTGTATTACCTTTGCCTATTCCTGATTGGATTTTTTTATTTTTTAAAAAAGAGCAGATGCGCATTTTTTTCTCATTCATTTAGTGAAGTCAATGTTTTATCTAATAATTTTTTAAGATATTTTTTTTCAACAATATGCAGATGTATTTTATCATCACGAGGGAAAAATATTTTGGTTAGAATTTTATATTTTTCTTTTATTTTAGAATTATTTTTTATTGGAATTACCAGTCTAAATCTGTTAAAATTCTCATAATCTCTTTGTTTTTTACCTGTTTTGAGTAAATCAATTATGAGTTTTTTATTCA
This sequence comes from uncultured bacterium, assembly GCA_964442615.1. GTDB lineage: Bacteria > Zhuqueibacterota > QNDG01 > QNDG01 > CAYUAG01 > CAYUAG01. Next base: position 6,602 of record CAYUAG010000085.1, on the reverse strand, counting down.
GATCATTTATGTTTTTCAGACAAATATTTATAAGCAGTCGATTTGAGATGTTTATTTCTAAAACACTGCCTTTATTTTTCCAGTTGATATTTTGGAAAACCTCTTCTGGACACTGACATCCTAAAACTTGCTGTACAAATTTTTTAATATGTTGTTTGGTTCTATTCATTTTTTCTGTAGCTTTAACTTTTTATTCCTAAGAACTGTATTTCATTATCTTTGCCATGCGTAATCATGAAATAAAGCCCCCTACAGCCATTAATAAATCTGTTAAAATGACTACTCCAACGGTCAGTCCTAGAGCTGGCATAAGCTTTTCCACCTTATTATGATATTTTCTAGTAGTAATTATAGCTTTAATAGCTAGGGGAATAGTCAGGAGGGAAATGAGAAATTGGTAGGAATTATTAAACAATAACGGAGTTAGAGAAATCATAATAAAGGTTATAATCATTCCTGTTAGGTAAATGGTTGAGGATGTTTTGGTACCAAAGTGAATGACCAGGTGATGTCGGCCTCCTTTTTTATCAGCTTCCAAATCCAGAAATTCATTTAAAAGCAGTAACAATGAAGTAAGAATTCCAGTAGGAATGGAAATCCAAATTACTACAGGAGTGAAATAACCGGATAAAGCATAAAAACTCCCTAACACCACAAATGTCCCCAAGGTCAGGCCTGCGGTAAGCTCTCCTAAAAGATATTGGGTAAGGTGAGAAGTATAGAAACGAACTGCAAAGGCTCCGGTGACCATGAATACAAGAATTAACCACCCGCTTGTCAGACAAAAGTATAATCCGATTAAACCACTTACTAAGAGTGATACATACGCAATAATTTTTACTGTTTGTGGATCTGTTTTTGATTTCTGCATCATACCACTTCCACCGCTGAAAGGTGTTGGTATTGTATAGGAGTCTATCCTGGTTTTAAAGTCCGAGAATTCATTAAAAAGATTCACTGAAATATGCGTCAATATCACTCCCACAAACAATAGCAAAGTATGAATCCAGTTTGAATATCCCTCTTGGTTTGCAAAACTAACTCCAATTAGCACCAGAACTACTGATAAAATGAGGAATGGTGCTCTGATTTGCTTAAACCATATTAATAACTTAGAGCTGTTCATTATTTTTCCTTTAATTCTCAACAGTATTTTTAGCTACCTTTATCTTTTAATTTAAAAAATTGCTGAACTCTTTTCATCCCTTCTTTTAAATATTCTGGTTTTATTCCGAATGACAACCGTAAAAATTTTTTTCCTCTACTACCAAATCCTGAACCAGGTATGGTAATAACCTCAACCTCATTCAGTATTTCTCTGCTTATTGTATCTCCGGTTCCATATTGTGATACATCAACAAAAATATAAAGTCCTGCCCCAGGAATTATATATCTCAGATCAGTAATTTTATCTAGTTCATGTAACATTATATTTCTATTTTTTAGCATGCAATTTTTTACCTTTACAGATCCTGAATCTAGAGCCCTCACTGCTGCTCTTTGGCTTATTGAGGGAGCACAGGAAACCTGATAGAGATGAGATTTTGTTAGTTCATGAATGTTTTCTTCTGAAGAGATAGCCCATCCAATTCGCCATCCGGTCATGGAAAACTCTTTTGAAACCCCTGAAAGTACAATAATTCTGCTCAAATCCATAAACTCTGCCATGGATGGTACAGGATGATTAGTATAGTTCAGTTTGCTGTATACTTCATCAGAAATAACACAGATCTCTTTATCTTTGAGATAAAAAGCGATTTTCTCCAATTCTTTGTTATAATTTATTCCACCAGTAGGATTTGAGGGTGAATTTAAGAGTATGATTTTTGTATGTGAGTTTATAAGAGGAATGATATCCTTTGCCTGAATCTCAAATCGGTTGTCAATTGATAGAGGGTAGGGAATAGGATTACATTCTAATAACTCTGTTATTGCAGGGTAAGCTGGATAGCCTGGATCAGGAATCAATACTTCATCATCTTTCTGGAGAAGAGAAAGCATAGAAGTAAAAATAGCTTCTGCTACTCCGCAAGTAATAAGAACATTTTTTGCTGAAATTTCAAAATTATTTTCCTGGTTATATCTATCAGCTATAGATTCTCTTAGTTCTTTTATACCCTGAGTTTTTGTATAGGCAGTAAAATTTTTATTTATAGCAGAATGTGCTGCATCTTTGATTAGAGATGGAGTGGGACAGTAAGGTTTACCTATACCTAAATCAATACTTCCCTTTTTGGCATAATTGTAGATTTCTCTTATTTTTGAAAGCTCTATATTCTCAAGTCTGGGGAATCTCATATATTACGCAGAGCTTCCTCCAGCGCTGTTTTAGCATTACTGCTGGCATCCCTGTATTTTACTATAACTGGTGTATAGAGATGTATCCCTTCTTTTTGGGCAAATTTTCCTGAGGCTGGTCTTGAACCAGGTACTACAACACTGTTTTCAGGTATAGTAAGGGGATTATATGCAGTGGTTTTATAAATTTGTTTTTTTACTAGATCATACACAGGGGTTGAGGAGGTGATTATTACACCGGAAGCAAGAATGGCATTTTTTTTAATTAGAATACCTTCATAGATCCCACAATTTCCTCCAATAAGAACATTATCCTCAATTATAACAGGTCTCGCATTGATTGGTTCAAGTACTCCTCCAATCTGGGCTGCAGCACTTATATGGCAGTTTTTACCCACCTGAGCACAGCTACCTATTAGAGAATGGGAGTCAAGCAAGGTGTCTTTATCCACATAGGCACCTACATTTACATAGCAGGGGGGCATCATAATTACTCCGGGAGAGATATAACAGCCCTGACGAATACTTGTCCCTCCTGGGACAATTCGAATATTGTCCTTCAAATTTATACTTTTTAAAGGGTAGGTAGAATTATCATAATAGGGAAATTTTTCTGAGGACATATCAGTCAGTTCACCGGTCCGGAATCCAGCGATAATACCTTTTTTTACCCACTCAGTTACTATCCATCCCTTTTCCCCTGGTTCTGAAGCCCGTATTTCCCCTTTATTTAATCCTTGTAGAAATTTTTCAAATACTTGCTGCCACTGTTTGGAATCTTTATATTCGTTATGATCTTTATCGTAGAATTGTTCTATTTGTTCTTTTATTTTTTTTATCACCTAAACCTCTTTTAAAATTTCTATTAATAAATGTTTTGTTACTATTTTATCAGTCCCATATCAATTAATACCTTTTTTAAATACTCTTTACTTTCTGGTTTTAACGGACATAATGGTAGTCGTACCTCTCCAGCAGGCTTACCGCACATCTCCATAGCAGCTTTTATAGGTACAGGATTTGTTTCCACAAAGGCTGCCTTCATGAAAGGCAGTAGTGTGTAATGAAGTTCTCTTGTTTTTTCAAAATCTCCTGATAATCCGGTTTTTACCATTTGGCTCATTTGAGCAGGGATAAGATTGCTTATAACAGAGATGACTCCGTCTCCTCCTAATACCAGTAAGGGTAAGGTGATCTTATCATCTCCACTCATAACAGAGAATTCTGGAAATTTATTTTTTATCTCATTTATTACATCTGCCATCTGCATAATATCACCTGATGCCTCCTTAACTCCAATAATGTTTGGAAGAGCGGCAATTTTTTTTAGGGTTGGAGTTTCAATATTTGTACCAGTTCGACCTTTAATATTGTAGACGATTACCGGAATATCTACTGATTCTACTATTTTTTTAAAGTGCAGAAAAATTCCTTCTTGAGTTGGTTTATTGTAGTAGGGAGTAACTATGAGAGCTATATCTGCTCCTTCCTGTTTTGCTCGTTTTGTATTCTCAATTGTGTGTTCAGTTGAATTACTTCCTGTACCTACCATAACTGGGATTTTATTGTCAGCTTCTTCAACTGCTATTTGGATAATTTTTCTCTGTTCATCTTCATGTAAGGTAGGAGTTTCACCTGTGGTCCCAAGTGGAAGCAGACCACTTATACCGTTTTTTATCTGAAATTTAATATTTTCCTTAAAACCATCATAATCGACTTTATTATTTTTAAAAGGAGTTATCAGGGCGGTAAAAGTTCCTCTTATTTCCATGGTTGGTTCCTTTCATTAATTTATTAATTCATTCATCATTTCATCAAATGAGTACATCCCTTTTTTATTTACTATCCATTCAGCAGCAGTTAGTGCACCAACTGCAAATCCCTGTCTGCTGCGAGCAGAATGAGTTAAGGTAATTGTATCTGGTTCGGAATCAAACACAATCTGGTGGGTTCCGGGAATTGAACCTGTTCGTAAGGAAGAAAAATGCAGTTCATCCGGCTGGATTTTTCTGTCGCCAAGATAAAACATCGGTTTCTTTTTCCGTTCAATTTTATCTATCAGTATCTGGGATAATTTTCTGGCAGTACCTGAGGGTGCATCTGCTTTTCTGTTATGATGGGATTCCATTCCACCGATATCGTAGTCACTAAAATTATTCATTACAGCAGCTGCAGCTTCACAGATTTTAAAAAATATATTCATTCCTAGAGAAAAATTGGGAGCATATATTAACGACCCATTTTTCCTTTTAACCAATCCTTCTACTTCTTTCAAGTGGTTAAACCATTTTGTAGTACCAACCACAATTGGAACACCAATATCAACTACTTTTTTTATGTTCTCCAATACACTGCCTGGATGGGTAAATTCAATACATACATCTGCCTGGGATAAGGAATGTTCAGTAATTTCAGTTACATCTGCCCCTTTTGCTTGAGGGTCAATTTTTTGTGAAATAGAATAGTTTTTCTTGAGAGCAGCTTTCTCTACTTCCTTTCCCATTTTTCCATATCCAATGATGACAATATTCATTTTTTTACCTCAAGATTTAATTTTGATTAACTATTTTTAAAATAATAATATTAGGTTACGAATGCAAGTTGAATTTCAGTTGTTTTTTTAATAATTTAGGAAAAATACTCTGATTCTGTGATATCTTTTTATCTGGGTGTGGTGTAAAAATTTAGTGATTTTTTAGTTAGATAATCTTACCAAGATTATTGTTAACCACTCCAAAATTTAACTAGCTATCTCTATCTTCTACCATCTATTTTCGATCTTCTATTTAATCTCATTTACCAGCCAGCTGCCCACAGGCTCCTTCAATATCATCTCCTTTGCTGAGGCGTAATATAACAGGTACAGAAAGTTTCCTGACTATTTTTGTAAATTGAATGATCCTTTCCTTAGGGGGAGCATGAAATTCACTTTTGGTATCATTATACACAATGAGGTTGAGTTTGCATTTAAATCCTTTTAACAATTGTAACAACATTTCTGCATCTTTGGGGCTGTCATTTATTTCTTTTAGAAGAACATACTCAAAGGAAATTCTTTTTCCTGATTTTTCCGTATACTTTTTTGCGGTTTTCATTAATTGGATTAGGGGATATTTTCGATTTACTGGCATAATTTTAGATCGTACTGTATTATCAGCAGCATTCAGGGAAATTGCTAATTTAAAGGGATTTTCTTCCCTTGTATATCTGTAGATTTGAGGTACTAATCCAGCAGTAGAGATGGTAATTTTTCTATGACTAAGGGCAAATCCATCCCGATCATTTAATATTTTCAGTGATTTTATCACATTTTCGTAGTTTAAAAAAGGTTCTCCCATGCCCATGACTACTATGTTTGTTGGTTCATCTTTTGTATCATGAATTATATCCAGGATTTGTGATACTATCTCAAATGAATTTAGATTACGAATAAAACCCAGATTAGCGGTTGCGCAGAATTTGCATCCCAGCGAACAACCAACCTGGGATGAAATACATATAGTTCTTCGTTTTTTCTCAGGAATAAACACAGATTCAATTCTGTTTCCATCTTCCAATTCCCATAGATATTTTTTGGTACCAGATTTTAATGATACTTTTTTGTTTACCAGTTTAAGTGATCCAAGGTATGATTTTTTTTCTAATTTTAAACGAAGATCTTTGGAAATATTGGTCATTTTTTTAAAGTTCTTTATTTTTTTTTGATATATCCATGACCATATCTGGGAGACACGAAAATTTTTTTCACCAATATTTTTTATAAAGTCTGTAAGTTCATTACGTGACAGACCAATTAAGTTAATTTTGCTCATAGATTAAATTGTTTGTATGTTTTTTTCTGATTGCTGGCAGCTGGTTTACAATATTTAATTTTTTAGTCACTGATGACAAGTAACCAGCTGCACGCTGTTATTAACATTGTTTAGTAATCCACAGATTGATTTGAGGTAAATTTTTACTAAGTATTTTTTTATAAAAACTTGAATGAGGATAATCCCTTAAGTAAAATAAAGAAGGGAAGCTCAACTTGAAAGATCCATAATGATTTTATATTTTCATTATAAAATTTATTTTGGTTCCTTTGTTGCTAAAATGTACCTGATCCATTAGTGATCTCAGAATAAAAATACCTCTACCATTTGCTTTCATGATGTTTTCTGGATTTAGTGGATTAGAGAGTTTCTTCGGTTCAAAGCCTTCTCCTTGATCTTTTACAGAAACCTTTATGGCATTTTTTTTTAGATGAAATTCTAATGTAATATTTTTATTTGGATTTTCTTTGTTCCCATGAACAATGGCATTAC
>CAYUAG010000084.1:0-16757 GCA_964442615.1 uncultured bacterium | reverse complement strand
GTTAAAGAGAATGTAACTTATTTCTCCTTAAAGTCATTTGCGGATCGATTAAATTTTAAGTATTTCATTAATCAAAAAAACAGAAAGATAGTAATAAGATTGGGCTCAGGTTCACTTATTGTTTCTGGTTTTAATCCTTTTATAATTTTAAATGATAAAATTTATCAAATGCCTTTAGTTACCATTGATACAGGAGATGATATTTATGTTCCTGCTGCAATTTTTATTAAAATAGTGGGAGATAGATTACCTGTTGAGATTAGTTATAATAATAATTATAAGGTTTTAACTGTTGATAGATTTAATTATAATATTTTAAGCATTGATGTTGCAACAAAAGATAATGGTAGTTCGATACACATCCAAACAATTGAAACATTTGATAAGTCCCATATTACTACTTCTTTTAGACATGGTTGGTTATATGTTACGATTTTAGGAGGTAAAGTAGATACGGTTCAGGCTTCTACTGATAAAAAAATTGGAATAGTTAATAAAATAGCAGCTTTTCAGTTTGATAAATCTTCCCAAATAACTTTTAAGTTAGATAGAGAAATTGATGATAGAACTGTTGATATAAAGGAAAATGAGATAATTATATCAATTTGGCATAAAATTCAACATGAAAAGGAAGCTGATAACTCTTTTGCCTCGAATCGTGAAAAATGGTTGATTGATAGAATAATTATTGATCCTGGGCATGGTGGGAGAGATCCAGGTGCAATAGGTCCCAAAGGTACCAATGAGAAAGATATTACCCTTGATATTGCTAAACGTTTAAAGAGTTTGTTAGAAAATAGTATGGATATTGAAGTATTCCTTACCAGAAATGATGATTCCTATTTAGAATTAAGAGAAAGGACAAAATTTGCCAATAAAAAAGATGGTAAGCTTTTTTTAAGTATTCATGCCAATGCCACCGGAAATAGGAATGTGGGAGGTTTTTCAACCTGGATTCTGGGGAAAAGTAAAACTAAAATGGCTTTAGAGGTTGCTGAGAAAGAAAATTCAGTAATTGAATTTGACGAGAGCAATTCTGAGTATGAAGACGCTTCTTATATATTGAACGCTATAGCCCAAAATTCTTATCTTAATGAAAGTCTTGATCTGGCAGATATTGTTAATAATAATTTGAAAGAAAAAACAAGAATTCAACAATGGGGTAAGGGTGTATTTCAGGCGGGATTTTTTGTTTTAGTGGGCGCCTCAATGCCGAGGATTCTTGTGGAGACAGCTTTTCTTTCGAATCCCTATGAAGAACGAAAATTAAGAACCAGAACATTCCGTCAGAAAATTGCAATTGCACTTTATGAAAGTATTAAAGAGTTTAAGAAAAAATATGAGAAAGGTATTGGGGTAGGATGAACATGAGTAAAAAAAACTTGCAACTTATTATTTAATAAATTACATTAATATTTAGGTTTAAGTCACTGTAAAAGTTTTTATAGAAGTAATAATTGTGTAGGAGATTAAAGTATGAAAAATAAGGGTATCATTAAAACGATAATCATTATAGGTTTAGTAGGCTGGGCTTTATATGCTCTTTACCCTACTTATAAATATTTAACATTACCTGTTGATAAACGATCTGAATTAGAAAAAGAGGGAAAACTCGTTTCAGTAATTAATAAATCAATTCATCTTGGTCTTGATTTACAAGGAGGAATACGACTTGTATATGAGGTAGATTTACCTATATTGGTTGAGCAACTTGCTGAAAACAAGGATGAAACATTAACTGAAATACTCAATAGAACACAAGAACAGTTGAATGTAAGTACAAAAGGATTTTTGAATATATTGCAAGAAGAATTTAATAAAGAAAATATACCGATGAACAGATATTGGGGCGAGCGTGGGGATTCAGAAAGCAGGGTTATAAAATATTTAGATAAAGAGGCTGAGAAAGCGATGACCCGTTCTTTACATAAGTTAACAAATAGAGTTGATCAGTTTGGAGTATCTGAACCAAATTTACAGAGATTACGAGATAGAAGAATTTTAGTTGAGTTACCAGGGCTTTCAGATCCTGAAATGGCTAAAGAACTTATAGGACGTACTGCTCTTTTAGAATTTAAGATGTTAGCACCTTCAGAAGAATTTACTCAGTTAATTAAAGATATTGATAACACCTTAGCAATGGAAAAAGGAGTAACTGTTACTGAGATGGTAGATTCTACTATAAGTACTCAGGAAGATACAGTTGAAACAGGAGCGAGGGAGAGTGAAGATCAAGTAGTAAGTGTTAATGAATTGTTTGGTGAAACTGAAAAATTTGAGCCGGATACAGGAGGTGCTTCAGAGGATTCAACAATTTTGGTAGATAAAAAGATTTTTAAAGAACACCCATTTTTAGCTTTACTGCGTACAGGTCGGGGAGGAAGTGTAATTGTACCTGTTAATAATATTGGAGCTGTTAATAAGATATTAGAGGGAGAAAATATTCAAGAGTTATATCCGGAGGGCACAGAACTGGTGTGGAGTTCAGAGACTGATGAAGTTGGGGATAAATCATATAAGAGACTTTATTTATTAAAAGATAATGCCGAGTTAACAGGAAAATATCTTAAAGATGCAAAAGTAGGTATTGGCGACCAGATGCAAACTGCAGGGAGCGCTTTAGTAAATTTTACCCTTGACAGAAATGGTGCCAGGATAATTAGAAGAGTATCAAGTGCTAATCTTCATAAAATGATGGCAATAGTACTTGATAACAAAGTTGTAACCGCAGCAGAGATACAGAGTAAATTAAGTGCCACTAATCAAATTACTGGTATAGGCAGTATGGACAGAGCAAAGATGATAGCAATTGTATTACGAGTTGGAGCTCTTGATGCACCCATCCATATTGCTGAGGAGAGAAGAGTTGGTCCTTCACTGGGAAGAGATTCAATCAATCAAGGGAAATGGTCAGCTTTAATTGGTATGGGATTAGTTGTATTATTTATGATCATATATTATAAAGGTTCTGGTCTAATAGCAAATACCGCCTTAATTTTAAATTTATTAATAGTGATGGCTGTTTTAGCCCAATTTGGTTTTACCTTAACTTTACCTGGAGTTGCAGGAATTGTTTTAACCATTGGTATGGCAGTTGATGCTAATGTGTTGGTTTTTGAGAGAATTCGGGAGGAATTAGATACTGGAAAAACTGTACGGGCCTCAATTGATGCAGGATATTCAAGGGCATTCATTACTATATTGGATGCAAATTTAACTACATTATTAACAGCTCTTGTCCTTTATCAATTTGGTACAGGGGCAGTGCGAGGTTTTGCAGTAACACTTTCTATTGGTATACTTGCAAGTATGTTTACTGTGTTAGTTGTTACTCGATATATATTTAATCTTATTACTTCCAGACGGACTTTAACTAAGCTTAGTATTTAGTTTTTAATATAGAGATATTAAAGAAAGGGATATTACATGCGATTATTCAAAAATCCATCTATAGATTTCTTATTAAAAAGGAGAATAGGTTATTTTTTATCATTAACTTTGATTTTTGTGGGGATTGTTTCATTGATCATTAAAGGTGGTCCTAATTATGGTATTGATTTTAAAGGAGGTACTTCAGTAATAATAAAATTTTTAGAAGATATCTCAACTGCACAGCTTAGAGGGGTTCTTTCAGATTCAGAGATATCTAATGCTGAAATTAAGAGTTTTGGTATTAAAAATGAATTTTTAATTTATATTGAGCAACAGAGAGGGATTTCTGCTGCTCAAATGGCTGAAAAGGTACAAAACATTATTGATGAATCTCTTTCGGAAAGAAAGTATGAAATAAGAAAAGTAGAAACTATTGGTCCTAAAATCGGTAAAAAATTAAGAAATTCTGCCATCTGGGCAATCCTGATAGCGTTATTATTGATTTTGATTTATATTGGAATAAGATTTGAGCTATTATTTGCAGTAGGAGCAATTATTGCTTTATTCCATGATGTGATTATAACCCTGGGGATATTTAGTTTATTGGGTTTTGAAATATCAATAAAAGAAATTGCAGCTTTCCTTACGATTGTAGGATACTCTTTAAATGATACTATTGTTGTATATGACAGGATTCGAGAGAATTTGAAAGTATTACGTAGAGAAGATTTATTCAATGTGTTAAATAAAAGTATTAATCAATGTTTAAGCAGAACAGTTGTAACTTCAGTTACAACTTTTATCGTTGTCTTAATTTTATTTCTTTTTGGTGGACAGGTATTAAAAGGATTCTCTTTTGCCATGTTGGTAGGAGTGATTGTAGGAACCTATTCATCTATTTTTGTAGCCAGTCCTCTTATTTATGAATGGCAGAAGAAACATGGAGGAAAACGTAAACTTAAGATGACAAAGAAGAAAAGAAGAAGATAATTTTTTAAGTGAGGGTTGTATGAATTTTACTATTGAGGAGAGGCATGATGTAGTGATAATACGTATGGATGGAGATGTTGTTGGCGGTCCGGATGCAGCTGCTCTTTCAGAAAAAATTCGTAAATTTTTATCTACTGGTAAGAAAAAATTTATTATTGACTTAAAATCTGTGAGGTGGATGAATAGTTCTGGTCTTGGTATCTTAATAGGATGTTTAACTACTGTACGAAATAGTAATGGGAAACTCAATCTCTTGCATATTCCCCATAAAGTAAAAGATTTACTTAATCTAACTAAACTTAATCGTGTTTTTCAATTGTTTGAGGATGAGGATAAGGCAATTGAAAGCATTCATTAATGATAAAACACAAGTAAAACTAATTACGGGGCTACAGTGGGGTGATGAAGGTAAGGGGAAGATAGTTGACCTTCTCTCTGAAGATGTTGATATTGTTGCAAGGTTTCAGGGTGGTGCAAATGCTGGGCATACTGTAAAAATTGATGATAATCTTTTTATTTTACATCTCTTACCTTCAGGTATTTTACATGATAATGTTACCTGCGTAATAGGAAATGGAGTAGTAATTCATCCTGATACTTTGATTTCAGAGATTAATGCTCTTGAAAAAAAAGGCATGGATGTATTTAATAGGCTGTTAATAAGTTATGCTGCCCATTTGATTCTTCCCTATCATAATGAAATAGAAACAATCAATGAGGAGAATAGTGAATATTCAATTGGTACAACCAGACGTGGTATCGGACCCGCGTATGCTGATAAAGCCTATAGATCAGGGATCAGAATTGGAGATTTACTCGATAAAGAAAAATATAAAAATATTGTAATAAAAAATATTGAATATCATAATAAAATTTTCAGGAATGTTTTTGGAAAATCTAGCATTGAAAAAGAGTTAGTATTGGAAAATCTTAAGCTGTTTGTTGATAAAATAAGAGGGAATATTACTGATACTGTCTATTTTATGAATCGCAAAATAGATGAAGGCAAGAAAGTATTACTTGAGGGTGCTCAGGGAATGCTCCTTGATATTGATTTTGGTACTTATCCTTATGTTACTTCATCAAATACAACAATTGGAGGTGTTTTTAGTGGTTTGGGTATAAGCCCCAAAAAAGTAGATTGTTGTATTGGTATAGTAAAAGCATATACTACTCGGGTTGGACGTGGCCCTTTCCCTACTGAGCTTACAAAAGATATTGGTGGAAAGTTAAGAGAGAGAGGTGGAGAATATGGCGCTACTACTGGCAGACCACGCAGATGTGGGTGGTTTGATGGTGTATTAACTAAATTTTCCAGTGAAATTAATGGCATTGATGTAATAGCATTAACCAAAATAGATGTTTTAGATTTTCTTGATGAGATTAAAATTTGTACTGGATATAAAGTTAATGGTAAATTTCAGAATGATTTTTTAACTGACCTATCAGTTCTTGATAAAGTTGAGCCAGTGTATAAAGTAGTGCCAGGATGGCAGCAGCCAACAACAAAGATAAAAAAATATAAAGATCTCCCTAAAGAATTACATAATTATATACATTGTATTGAAGAAATAATCGGAGTCCCAGTAGGTTTGATTTCTGTAGGAGCTGAAAGAAATGAGACCATTTGGAGGAAGTTATAGCAATTTTGTCTTTATTTAAATAATGTATACCCTAAAATTATATAATTTATTTATTTAAAAACAGGTAATAATTCTAAACTATATTTTATATGTTTTTAAAATTTTTTAAATAGCTTTAAGGTTTTTATATTGTAAAAGTTCATTCGATTCTTAAGCTCTGAAACTCAACACTTACTCTTTTTCTTACCTATAAGAAATTAAAATAAATAATCAATTAAGGTCGCATTATTGATTATTTAATAAAAAATTATTATTTTTGAAAAACTTGATTATGATGGGGAATCATGGCAAAAAGAAAAAGTAAAATTTTATGGGTTGATGATGAGATTGATCATCTGAAATCTCATATTCTTTTTTTAGAGGAGAGGGGATATACTGTTTTCCCAGTAACAAATGCAGAGGATGCTATAACCTATATTAAAGAAGAATATTTTGATCTCATCCTTTTAGATGAAATGATGCCTGGTCTCCAAGGCCTTGAAGCAGTTTCGATATTAAAAGATATCAATCCTTCTCTTCCTATAATTATGATTACTAAGAGTGAAGAAGAGAATTTGATGGAAGAGGCAATAGGAGAGAATATTGATGATTATTTAACCAAACCTGTTAATCCAAGTCAGATTCTTTCTTCTTGTAAAAGGATTTTAGAAAGGAAAAGGATTACTGATGAAAAACTTACCAGAGATAATACTCAGGAGTTTCAAAGGATTTCTTCTCTCTTGAATAAATCAATTTCTTATAATGACTGGATTAATATTTATGCAAGTCTGGCAGAGAGGATGGTTGATATTGATAATCATCCTAATTCTGAACTTCGTGAAATAATAGATGAACAGTTGAAAGAATGTAATTCAGTTTTTTCACATTATGTTGAAAAAAATTATTCCAGTTGGATAAAAAGAAAGGATAGACCGGTTTTATCTCCTGATATTTTTGAAAAATATGCAATTCCATTGCTCAAGAAGAAACAGAAAGTGCTTTTTATTCTTATTGATAACTTAAGGATTGATCAATGGATGTCCATTGAGCCAATGTTATATGATTTTTTTAAAATAAAACGAGAATATTATTATTCTATCCTACCTACAGCCACTCCTTACAGTAGAAACAGTATATTTGCAGGTATGTTCCCCTATGATATTGAAAAAACTTATCCTAAACTTTGGAAACTGGGTGATGATGATGAGTCTAGTCAGAACCGATATGAGGATAAATTTTTGAGTGAGCAATTGAATAGAAAAGGAGTGCACTTTGATAATGCACTTAAGTATGTAAAAATAATCAATCAGAAGAAAGCAAAAGAAACGTTCAGAAAAGTAAATGAATTTTTGTCTGTTCCCTTAGCAGTGATGGTATTTAATTTTGTAGATATTCTATCCCATCATAGTAGTGATTCTGAGATAATTCAGGAAATTGTTCCTGATGAGTCTGCTTATAGATCATTAACTAAAACCTGGTTTCGGCATTCTTCTCTTTATTCAATTTTAAAAGTTGTTTCTAAAGATGATGTTCATGTTATTGTAACCAGTGATCATGGTTCAATACTTACAAGACGGGGTTCGACTGTATATGGTGATAGAGAAACTTCTACCAGTCTTAGATATAAATATGGGAGAGGAATTCGAGGAGATAAAAAAGATTTAATTGAAGTAAAAGATCCTAGTACATTTGGTCTTCCCAGAAAAGGTTTGAATATTAATTATTTAATAGCTAAAGAGGATATTTGTTTCCTTTATCCTACAAATTACCATAAATTTTATACTAAATACAATAATAGTTATCAGCATGGAGGAGTTTCATTGCAGGAGATGATCCTTCCTATAGTTTTACTTGAGAGTAAGAAATAGTGGTGTATAGCTATGATAAAAAAAAATATACAAATCACAACCAGAAGTGCTGAGGAAACATTCCAGTTAGGTAAGAATTTTGTTTCTTCTTTAAAAAAAGGAGATATGGTGGCTCTGTATGGTGAATTGGGGAGTGGTAAGACAGTGTTTGTGCAGGGAGCATGCTCAGGTTTAGGAATTGAGAAAGAGGTAACAAGTCCAAGTTTTATAATTATGCAAGAGTATAGTGGAAAAGTCCATGTTTATCATTTTGATTTTTACCGTATCTCTTCAAAGTTAGAAGTGGAAGCTTTGGATATTGAAGACTATTTATATGGTAATGGTATATCATTTATTGAATGGCCTGAAATGGGCGAATCTTTTTTTCCGGAATCAACGTTTAAGGTGCATTTTAAGCGTTTAATTAAAGATAATAGAGTAGTGGAAGGACTTAGACTTATTAAAGTTTCTCTTCCCAGGGGCAGAGGAGTTACCGGAGTATGAGAGTTTTAGGTGTAGACACAGCAACTTCCCTTTGTAGTGTGGGAATTGCTGGTGATAGTGGCTTTGAAGCTGATTATCGAATACATCGTGGATATATACATGGAGAGTATCTTTCCCTGGCCCTAAAAGAAGTTATAAAAGCCTGTGGTATTACACTCGAAGATATTGATGGTTTTGCTGTTTCTATTGGTCCGGGTTCATTTACAGGTTTAAGGATTGGATTGGGATTGATTAAGGGGATTGTTTTTGGTAAGCAAAGACCGGTTGCAGCAATACCTACTATGGATGGTTTAATGGATCGCGTTCCTCCCATAATTAAACATGGTTGCGTTCTATTGACTGCCAGAAAAGGTGAGGTTTATCAGGGGAAATATCGGTATTTAAATGGAAAATGGGAAAGAGATGGGGATTTTCAGGTTGTAAGAGAAGAAGATATTGGTAAGGGATTTAGTGAAAAGGAGATTATTTTCATTGGAAATGGAGTGAAAAGTTTTTCCCCAAGAATTATTGATAGAGTAAAAAGGCCGAGGTTTATTCAAGAAGATTTTTCTTTACCAAGTGGATTTAGTATTGCAAAGATAGGAAGAGAAATGATAGAACAGGGTGAAGTGGTGGATATTGATAAGATTGTTCCCTTATACTTGAAACGTTTCAAGGGAGTGATGTGATTTGTTATACCATCAATATTTGGTTTAGGGGTAATTCTTTTAGCCTGTATTATTCATAAAATATTGCCACTAAGGCACTAAGTCACAAAGAAACAGAGGGATAGAAAAAATATGATTTTGAACTTAATTTTATAATTCTATTCATTAATAAATCATCTTACTATTTACCCTGTGAGATAATAAATGAAAAAAATTTAATAAATTAAAAATTTACTATAATTAACTGATTTTTATATTATTATAAAATACTCTCTCTATTTCACACAGGGTGAATTTTTTTTATAATTAGTGACTTTGTGTCTTGGTAGCTATGCATTGTTCAGGTTAGAAAATACAGTTTAGGAATGCAGATTGCAGATCTGGGAAAAAATTATTATATTAAAGTGTTGGAATTTGTAAGATTTTTATTAATTAATAGATTAAGAGGAGAGAATGGATTGGTTTAAAAGAATAAAACCTGGACTGAATACTCAGAAAAAGAAAAAAATACCTGATGGAATATGGCTTAAATGTGATGGTTGTGGTGAAGTTGTATTTAAAAATAAATTGGCTTTGAATAACTATGTTTGCACAAAATGTGATTTTCATTTTCGAATCAGAAGCCATAAATATATCGAACTTATACTTGATAAAGGGAGTTTTAAGGAAACAGATAAAAATTTAAAACCAGTAGATTTTCTTAACTTTAAAGATAGAAAACGTTATAAGGACAGATTAAAGGAAGCAATAGAAAAAGCAGGAATGAATGAAGCAATCCGGACAGGATTTGGCACAATAGGAAGTTTTCCAGTTGTATTTGGGGTAATGGATTTCGGTTTTATTGGCGGTAGTATGGGATCTGTAGTGGGTGAAAAAGTAGCCCGGATTGTTGACAGAGCATTTGAGAATAAATTACCTCTTATAATAGTCTCTGCTACAGGTGGTGCAAGAATGCAGGAGTCGATTTTGTCTCTTATGCAAATGGCAAAGACTTCTTCCCGGCTTGCACGTTTTTCTGATGCTGGGGGATTGTATATCTCGATTTTAACCAATCCCACAACTGCTGGGGTGGTTGCAAGTTATGCAATGTTGGGAGATATTCACATAGCTGAACCTGGAGCTTTAATAGGATTTGCCGGTCCCAGAGTTATTAAGCAGACCATAGGAGAGGACCTCCCTGAAGGTTTTCAAAGAGCAAAATTCCAAAAAGATCATGGTTTTGTGGATATGATTATAAACAGAAATGACATGAAGGAAAAATTGATAAAAATACTTGAATTTTTTATTGACAGAAAGGAATGAATGTATGACTGATACTCCCTTGATTCTTCTTACAAATGATGATGGTATTAATGCACCTGGCTTATCAGCTCTTTACCAGGAAGTAAATAAAATAGGGGATGTTAGAATAGTTGCTCCTGCTGTTGAATGCAGTGGAGTAGGACATGGGATTACAATATTAGATCCTTTACGCATAAATGAAGTATATAATAATGGTTCTTTTTATGGATTTGCAGTAAATGGTACTCCTGCTGATTGTGTGAAAACGGCTTCCTTTTCTTTGTTTGAAAAAAAGCCTGATTTAGTTATCTCTGGTATTAATCTTGGTCCAAACACAGGTATTAATACCTTCTATTCAGGAACTGTATCTGGTGCTGCTGAAGGTGCAATTTCAGGGATACCATCATTTGCTGTTTCTCTGGCAACCTTTACTAATCCTGATTTTACTTATGCTGCAAAGTTTGCCCAAAAGTTTGCTGAAAAAATATTGAAAAATGTAATTCCAAAGGGAGTTTTTCTTAATATTAATATACCTCCCTGTGCTGAAGAACACATAAAAGGGATTAAAATCACTTCCCAAGGAAAAGCTATTTATAAAGAAGAATATGATAAAAGAAAAGATCCTTTTGGAAGGAAGTATTACTGGTTAACAGGTCATAAAATTAATCAGAAACATAGTATTGAGATTGATGAAGGAGCAGTTCAAGCAGATTATGTTTCAATAACTCCTCTGCATATTGATATGACCCATTATGATTTTTTAGATGAACTAAGGGAATGGAATTTTTGGAAGAAGTAATCAAAATTTTAGATTTTGGTTCTCAATATACTCAGCTTATTGCTCGAAGAGTAAGGGAGAATAATGTCTATTGTGAAATATTACCATTCAATACAGATTTAAAAAAAATTAAATCTAGAAACCCTCGAGGTATTATCCTCTCAGGAGGGCCTTCCAGTGTATTTTCTAATCATGCACCTTTACCATCAGAATCTCTATTTAGATCCAATATTCCTATATTGGGGATATGCTATGGACTGCAGCTTATAGGTAAATTTTTTAATGGCAGAGTAAGCAAGGCTCAGAGACGTGAATATGGATATGCACGTTTTTTAGTTGATGATAGAAAAGATTTATTTTATAATTTACCTGACTCTTTTGATGTCTGGATGAGTCATGGGGATCATATAGAGGAACTGCCAAACGGATTTAAACGTACGGGCCATACTGAAAATGCACCTATTGCAGCAATTGCAGATCCAAAGAGAAAAATTTTTGGAATCCAGTTCCATCCTGAAGTGGTTCATACCTCTAAAGGTAGCGAAATATTGAAGAATTTTTTATATCGAATTTGCGGCTGCTCCGGGAATTGGACTCCAGAGCAATTTGTCGATTCAACCATTGAGAGAATAAGAGATAGAGTTGGTAACAGTAAAGTGATTTGTGGAGTATCAGGAGGTGTAGATTCCACAGTAACTGCATTTTTGTTACATAAGGCAATCGAGGGTAATTTTATTCCCATTTTTGTTAATAATGGACTGCTCAGAAAAGGTGAAACCGAACAAGTACGCAAGGCATTTAGCAATATGAATCTTCACTATACAGATGCATCAAATGAATTTCTCAAGGATTTAAAGGGAGTGGTTGATCCTGAAAAGAAACGAAAGATCATTGGAAAGAAGTTTATAGAAATATTTGAAAGAGAAGCAAAGAAGTTTGATAAGATTAACTTTTTAGCGCAGGGTACTCTCTATCCAGATGTTATTGAGAGTGTTTCTACCTGGGGACCTTCTGATACCATAAAATCACACCATAATGTTGGTGGTCTACCAGATAAAATGAATCTTACCTTGATTGAACCTCTACGAGAGTTGTTTAAGGATGAAGTAAGAGCTGTGGGTAAAGTTCTTAATATAAATAAGAATATTTTAATGCGGCATCCATTTCCAGGTCCGGGTTTGGCAATACGAATTTTAGGAGAGATAACAGAGCAAAGACTGGAACTGCTCAGGGAGGCGGATGCTATTTTCATAGATGAATTAAAAAAATCTGGATGGTATGATAAAGTTTGGCAAGCCCTGGTGGTGTTATTACCAGTTCAAAGTGTGGGAGTAATGGGAGATGAGAGAACCTATGAAAATGTTGCTTCCCTAAGGGTAGTAGATAGTCTGGATGGTATGACTGCTGATTGGTCAAAATTGCCAGTAGAGCTATTACAAAGGGTATCAAACAGGATTATTAATGAAATTAAGGGAATCAATAGAGTGGTGTACGATATCAGTTCAAAACCACCTGCCACTATTGAATGGGAATAAATAAAAAGAGGTTTATAGGCTTATGTGTGGAATTATTGGGTATACAGGAAAAAATAATAGTTCAATTTTGTCACTATTGATAAACAGCTTAAAAAGACTGGAGTATCGTGGATATGACTCTGCAGGTGTTGCAGTCTTAAATAATAAAAAAATTTGGGCAAGAAAAACCAGCGGGAAAATATCTACTTTAGAACAGCAAATTTGCAATGAGAATATTACTTCCAGGATTGGAATTGGGCATACACGCTGGGCTACTCATGGAGAGCCTTCTCAAAAAAATGCTCACCCTCATTTTGATTGCAGTAATAATATTGCCCTTGTGCATAATGGAATAGTTGAAAATTATAAATATTTAAAATCACAGTTGATCTCAGATGGGCATACATTTAAGTCTGACACAGACTCAGAAGTATTAGTCCATTTGAT
This sequence comes from uncultured bacterium, assembly GCA_964442615.1. Taxonomy (GTDB): domain Bacteria; phylum Zhuqueibacterota; class QNDG01; order QNDG01; family CAYUAG01; genus CAYUAG01. The sequence continues at coordinate 3,755 of CAYUAG010000084.1, read as the reverse complement.
TGAACATTTTTATAAAGGGGATATGGAGTTAGCCCTCAGACAAGCACTTCAGGTTGTAGATGGTACCTTTGGGATAGTTGTTTTGTCTACCTATTCTCCAGATAAGATATTAGCAGCACGAAGGTCCAGCCCTCTGGTTATTGGTTTAGGTGATGGTGAATCATTGGTTGCTTCTGATGGTTCAGCCTTTGTGGAACATACCAGAGAGGTTTTATATCTTGAAGATGATGAAATGGCTGTTATTGATTCAGATAATGTTTCCATAAAAACTTTACAGAATGATAAAGTGACAAGAGCTGTGGAAAAGTTACCGTTTGATCTAATTCATATTAAGAAGGATGGATATCCACATTTCATGTTAAAAGAGATTGATGAGCAAAATCAGACAGTTTTGGATTCAATGCGGGGCAGAATTTTGTTAGAAGAAGGAACTGCAAAATTAGGTGGTCTGGATGGGTGGTGGGATAAGATTATTAAAAGCAGAAGATTTATTATCACTGCATGTGGTACATCCTGGCATTCGGCTTTAATAGGGAAGTATCTTATTGAAAAACTTGCCCGAATTCCGGTTGAAGTTGCATATGGCTCAGAGTTTCGTTATCAAGATCCAATTATATCAGAAAATGATACTGTTATAGTAGTTAGTCAGTCTGGTGAAACAGCAGATACTCTGGCTGCAGTAAAAGAGGCAAAAAATAAGAATGCCCTTACCCTGGGGATATGTAATGTGGTAGGAAGTTCAATCGCCCGGGAGACGCATGCTGGTATTTATTTGCATGCCGGACCTGAAATTGGGGTGGCTTCTACTAAAGCATTTACATCACAGGTCATGGTGTTAACTTTATTTGCTCTTAGTCTGGGCAGAAGAGGGCTTCTTTCTGAGGAAGTGGGCCTGAAAATTACCCAAGAACTTATGGAAATCCCCAAGAAGATTGAAAAAATATTAAAAGAAAAAGAAAAAATTAAAAAGATTGCTTCTGAATTAGTGGATAATGAAAATGCTCTGTATTTGGGGCGTAGTTTCAATTATCCGGTTGCATTAGAAGGTGCTTTAAAGATGAAAGAGATATCCTATATTCATGCTGAGGGATATCCAGCAGCAGAAATGAAACATGGCCCCATAGCTCTTATTGATGAGAAAATGCCAGTTATTTTTATAGCTGTTAAGGACCCGGTTTATGAAAAAATATTAAGTAATATTGAAGAGGTCAAAGCAAGAGGAGGATGGGTTGTTGCTGTAATTAATGAAGAGGATGATAATGTAAGTAAAATTGCTGACCGGGTTATCAGAATTTCAAAAGTACAGCAATGTTTAAGTCCAGTTTTAACAGTGGTTCCTCTTCAGTTATTGGCATATTATACAGCAGTTTTTAAGGGATGTGATGTTGATCAACCACGGAACCTTGCTAAAAGTGTGACTGTTGAATAATTTACATAACTTCATGATTATTAAAGAGATCTTGATTCATGATTAAAAGACATAGTGATTTTTGGTGTTTTAAACAACTTTGCTGAGGTTTAATTTTATTTTCATTAAATCACTAATTAAGAGGAGGAGTAATGAGAAGATCGAATATTGTAATAGTACCAGTTATACTTTTAGGGTTATGTTTAGGTTCAAAAAGAGTGATTGCACAGCATAATGCAGCTGTTGATACTCTTTTTTATGAGGGGATAAGTTATTATAAAAATAAAGATTATAAGAAAGCATTAGAAATCTTTCAACTTTTAGATAGAGTTTATGATGATCATTCGCGTTTAACAGCTTCACTTTTTATGCAGGGTAAATCATACTATCATCTTGGTGTTTATAAAAAGTCGCTAGAAAAATATGATAGAATATTAAAAGATTTTCCTGAAAGTACCTATGCTGATGATGCTTTGTACGGTAAGATGATCGTTTATTATAAAATGAGAATGATGAAGACGGCTGTAATAAATGGTATGAAGCTTCTAGATTATGGTGGAGATGAACGAATTTTGAAAAAGGGAGCTGATTTTTCAACTTCAATAATGAAATTAAGGATGGATATATCAGAACTAAAAGAGCTTTTGAATGAAATACAAGGTGAAAGAGGTAAAGCAGCGGTTACCTTACAGATTGCCCAAAAGGAGATTAACAATCAGCACTATCAGACTGTAATAAAATTTATTAATCAGTTTTTAGATTTATATCCTGAGAGTAGATATAAAGCAAAAATGGAGGTTTTACTTACTAGGGCAGAAAGACTGGGTAAAAATAAAATGAAGATTGGGGTAATACTACCAAAGAGTGGAGAGCATTCTGATGAAGGTAATAGATTATTAAATGGTATTGAATTCGCAGTAGAAAAGTTTAATCAAGAGTCTGGTAATAGAATAGAAATTGTTTCCAAAGATTCAGAGAGTGATATTGTAAAAGCTATACATATTGCTAAAGAGTTAGGAAAAAATGCGGAAATAGTTGCACTAGTTGGTGAGCTTGAGGATGAAATAACTGCTGCTATAGCAGGAGTTACTCAGTCTTTTGGAGTTCCTCTCATTGCTCCTGCTGCTGTTATGAATGGTATAAGTTCAATTGGTGACGAAGTATTTCAGCCCCATAGTACTTTGAACATGCAGGGTACACTTATAGCTGATTACGCAGTAAATGGACTAGGATTAAAAACCTTTGCCATACTTGGATCTGGAGATGAATATGGAAAGGAATTAAGGAATGCCTTTGCAGGTACAGTTATTGGTTTGGGGGGAGAAATAGTAGTTGAACAGTGGTATTATGAAGGGGCAGAACAACTGAAAACTCAATTTGAAGAAATCCGAAAAGTTGGTATACAAAAGATGATAGAAGATTCATTAATTGTTATTGTTCCCAAAGAAGAATGGGAAGAAAAGTATTCCGAACAGCAATTTCAGGATGGATCTCTTTATGTGAAGAAATCAATAAAAGCCCTGGTTGATTCAACTGAATTAAAGGTAACCAGTATTGATGCCATATTTTTACCTATCAAAAAGGATGGATTGGTGTATGTTGGATCCCAATTTGCATTTTTTAATATTGATTGTCATCTTTTTGGTGGATCATTCTGGTATGATGAGGAGTTTTTACATAAATATAATAGTTACATAAAAGGAATTTATTTTGTTACCGATCTGTTTATTGATGAATCCAATTATAGTTATATTCAATTTTTGAATAATTATCGAACCAGATACGGAATAACACCTACTAAGATGGATATTATTGGTTATGATACTGCCAGTTTAATTTTAAGTGTTATCTCAGAAGAGATCATGTCCAGGGATACGATTAAAAAATCCTTATTAGATATTAAAGATTATCATGGTATAGGATTTGATGTATCATTTAATAAAATGAGATTGAATACACGTTTGCCTCTTTTGCAATTTAATGGTATAGATGTTATACGGATAAAATAGGAAGTTAGATGTTTTTTGAAAGAGTCAGTAATCTTTTTATTGGGAGATTTGCAGAATTATTTTCTAAAAATATTGGACATGGATTTAGTACCCGTAAAGGAGGTGTTAGCAAACATCCTTATGATACACTGAATCTTGGATTTGATACTGATGATCAGCACTGTAATGTATCTGAAAATAGAGAAAGATTTTTTAATGCAAATGGTATATCTGAAAAAAAGACTGCTGTACCAAAGCAGGTGCATGGGAATAGAGTGTAAGTTATTTCTAAACCTGGAATATATCTTGATGTTGATGGTTTGATTACAGATGTACCAGATATTGTGCTTACCATACAG
>CAYUAG010000083.1:11961-16966 GCA_964442615.1 uncultured bacterium | reverse complement strand
GACTTACAGAATTATACAAACAATAATGGAAAGGGCTCAGCCCCTTCAATTGATCACCTTAGAGTCTGATTTTAGGGTAATCAATAGATAGGGGAGGAGCCCCTGCTGAGTTTATGAAAATTTTCACCTGATTTGAGTATTGGTTTTAAATGTGTATTCCTTGGGCGGCTCTGCTCCTAGCAGATGGCGTACAAAATAGTCCCAGCGTTGACGCATCATATAAGCCTCCCTGCCAAAACCGTGACCGCGGTTTGGGAACAAAAGCAGATCAAAGTCTTTGTTGGCCTCAATAAGTGCGTTTACCACTAATAGGGTATTGTATAGGGGTACATTGCTGTCCATAGTGCCGTGAGTAAGGAGAAGTTTTCCTTTCAGGTTTTTTGCCAGGAGTTGATTCGCCTGATTGTCGTAGTTTGTAGTACCGTCCGGATTTTTCTCTAGTAATCCTTGCCATTTTTCGCCCCAATCATCCTCGTAGTTTCGATTGTCATGATTCCCGGCACCAGAGACTGCTACTTTATAAAAGTCAGGATAGCGAAGAATAGCATCAGTGGAAGCGAAACCTCCTCCTGAGTGTCCCCATATTCCTACCCGGTTCAGATCCATCCAGGGATAACGCTTAGCTAATTGTTTGATTGCAGCTATCTGATCCGGAATACCATTGTCACCCATGTTGCCATAATAAAATTCATGAAAGGATTTGGAGCGTCCTGGTGTACCCAGGGCATCAACTTCGACTACGATAAAACCCAGTTCAGCTAATGACTGTTTGTCACTTCTGGATGATCTGAAGGCGCGGCTTCCTACACTGCTGCCATGAGGACCTGGATAAATGTAGTTGAGAATGGGATATGATTTAGAAGGATCGAAATTTGTAGGCTTGTACATTAATCCATAGATATCGGTTTTTCCATCCCGAGCCTTAACTTGTATGGGAATGGGCGGCTGCCATCCTTTTGCCAGTAAAGGTGAGATATCTGCCTCTTCACAGATGAGGAGTTTTCGGCCAGCAGTGTCGCGCAGAACCGAGATAGGCGGTTTGGTGGGAGTAGAGTAGGTATCTACAAAATAATTACCGGAAGTTGAAAAAGTTAGGGAATGATGAGCCTTCTCTGGAGTAAGACAGATGAGATCCTTACCGTTCATCCCTATCCTGTATACATAATGGAAATAAGGATCACCAGGTTCACGACCAACTCCGATGAAATAGAGCAGGCGGTTTTTTTTGTCGATCCGCAACAGTTGCAGAACATTCCAGTTGCCTTTGGTTATCTGATGTTTGAGCTTACCAGTGTGAAGATCATAAAGGTACAGGTGTCCCCAGTTGTGGCGCTGAGAAAACCAGATTACTTGGTTTGATTCAAACAGTACATGCCAGTTGACTTTATCATTTCCAGACTCGAAAAAAGTATCTACAGTCTCTTCCATAATGTCCCCTACTTCTCCAGTCTCAGGATCAGCAATGCGGAGTATAGCTTGTTTGTGATCGCGTGAGGAAGAAACAAAGGCAAGTTTTGAGCCATCCGGGTTCCACTCCACATCCAGCCATTTCCCGTCCCAATAAGCAATATGGTCGATGATAGTGGAACGGTGAGGGTCAGGAGCCATTTTAAGCCGGATTATTCGGGGACCGTTCAGATGAATCACTACCCGCTGCATTCGAAAAATAAGACTGTCACCCGGGAGGGGATACTTCCAGGCTTCCAGCTGGGGGTGACCAACATTCGTGGAAACCAGGTACATCTCTCCAACTCCCCGGCCATCATGCTGAAAAGTAGCTATTTTGTCTGATTGTGGTGACCATAAGAGAACCGGCCGGTTGCTTTTTAACCATCCGGCATTGTTGGTTGCATACCCAAAATCTTTGATCCCATCATAGGTCAGCTGTATTTCCTTACCGGTCTTAAGGTCACGTACCCATAAATTGTATTCACGAATGAAAGCTGCAAGTTTTTTATTGGGAGAGATTACGGTATTAGGTCTTTGATAGCGCTGTGATTTTTGTACAATAGTACACTGATATTTTTGAAGGTCACATGAGTATTGACGCCCCTGAACTATAAAGGTGATAGAACGGCCATCCTCGGAAAATTCGAATTGCCTGAAAGGCAGGCGGAGCGGATCATAGGTTGTATCCATAACTGCGGAAAGCGACTGGGCCAGTCTGTTATGGTTAAAAGCCCTGGTACGTGTAGATTTTACCGGATCAGCCAACACAAACTCGAATCCTTCTGCTATGGTATTCCGATATAAAAGACGATCATCAGGAAGCCAGGTTGGTTGTTGCATAACATGGGATACTAGAGGACTAGTGTTGGCACTTAAAAAACTCTCTGCCCGGGCATAGTCAGCAGTAGTGACTAAGGGGAGAGACTGCTGCTGGGCGACAGTCGGGACCATCGCCATAAAAAACAAAATGTACAATAAACGGTATCGCATATAGATCCTCCTTATATTGTTAAAATTAAGTGTGCCTTAGATTTAATCTAACTAGAACAAATGAGTCTGATAGTTAGTGTTCTAAAAAAAAATAATTCAATACCCTGAATCTGCTTAAAAAATAATTTTTACACAGAATTTTTATTAATGGGTTTGAGATAGTATCAATAATCTTTTCTTTGTTATTTTATGATTTATTTATATTCTAACCTCTTCTTTATAGTTTTCTTTATTGCTTTATACATTTTTCCAAACTGTTTACTTTTTTTTCTTTTCTCTATATATGACATGTTATAATATTCTGACTCTTTTTGTATCTTTAAATAATTTTGAAAACGTTTTTCGCTTAATTCCCCCTTTTTTATAGCTTCTATAACTGAACATTCAGGTTCATTTGTGTGTGTACAATTTTTAAAACGACAATGTTCAGCAAGCTGAGCAATATCTATAAAAGTTTCATTTAATCCTGCCTTAATGTCAATATGCCCCAGTTCTCGCATTCCTGGTGTATCAATAATCAATCCACCTTGTTCAAGAATTATTAATTGTCGGCGATTTGTTATGTGTCTGCCTTTTCCATCTTTTTCACGAACAGTACTTGTAGCATAAATATCTTCCCCTATTAGATTATTTAATAAAGTTGTTTTTCCAACTCCAGATGATCCTAAAAGACAATAAGTTTCACCAGATTTTATAATGGTTTTAATTTCATTTAATCCTTGCAAGGTTTTATTACTAAAAATAATTATTTTATAATTTTTAGTTATGTTTTTAATGGTTGAAATTTTTTGCCTGATATAATCTTGTGAAACTAAATCACATTTACTGAGTAATATTATTGGTTTAATAGTACTTTCATTTGTCATAATTAAATATCTTTCAAGTCTTCGTAGGTTAAAATCAGAATCAAGTGACTGCACAATAAATGCAGTATCGATATTGGAGGCTACTAATTGATATTCAATTTTTTTACCTGCCATTTTTCTTTTTAAAAGTGATTTCCTCGGTAATATTTTATGGATAATGGCAAGAGTATTTTTATCAAAATATTGTACTTGTACCCAATCACCAACTGTTGGTAAATCAAGATTAGATTCAGCTCCATATATTATCTTTCCGGTAACTTCAGCAGGAATTTCTGTTTTTTCATTTCTGATTATGTAATTGTTTTTATTTACAGAAATAACCCGGGCTATACTATATTCAAGCTTATTGGTATCTATACTATTTTCTTCATACCAATGGTTGAATCCTAAATTTTTTAATTTCATTAGTAACTTTTGACTTTCTTATTTTATGTATAAAACATTTTTTAAAAAACTAATATAAACATCATAGTCTTAGTTCCGGTTTCAGAAAAGACTGCTCTGGAGTAATGCCAGGGAATGGTTTGGAGAAGCTTACTGTTTACTTATTCTCCGTAAAGATTTTTATAGTCATTAAGTTATGTAACCACAACTATGAAGCGAATATAATATAATTTAGTAAACAAAAAATATTAATTATATTTCTACTAATTAGAATTATAGATTTTATTTACTTTCTTTTCAATAATATTATTTGATTCACTATAAGAGGTCGCATCATTAGAAAGTCTAGTTATATTAAGATTTTTTGAAACAGCGTTACAATTTTCATTTATCAAAACAGTGTCAAACATCCAATTTGAACCACTTGCCATACTGAGATAAATATTTCCAGAACCTCCAGATGTTTTTGTAACTTTTATAGAAAAAGAACCCTCACCCTGTGAATAAATTTCATATGTTTCATATAGAGAGTATTGAGTAGAACCACCCCAATTCAGACTAATCTCAGCATTAGAATATGTTGATAATTTATAAGTTCCTGCACAGTAATAAGTGCCATTTTTTTGGTTTGAAACAGTTGCACCTTTTGGACCTACTAAACAATCGACAATAATATAATCCTCATTCGGAACACCATATCCTGCTTCATAATTATCAACTTGTCTGCAGAATTCAACAGGGTATCCTTTGCCATCACCACAAGAATTCTTAGATTCTGTTGGCGATTTTTTATTACAATTCACTAAAAAAATAGTTGAAAGAAGAATAATCAATGTAATAGTAATAATTTTTTTCATAGACTGGTTCCTTTCTATTTTTAAATTATATTGCGCTTCGAGTAAATTTCATGTTCTGTATATTTTTCTAAGTCATTAAATACTAGATAACTTAAGGACATAATATCATGACAACCTGTTGAATAAAAAAAATAATTAACAGTATGATAAAAAACTATTATCTGAATGTCAAGGATTTTTTGATGAAAAAGGATTTTGGAACGGATTATTGTAATGTACAGTATTTTACTAAAGAATATAATTCATGTATCTGGTTTTCAGTTGTTGAGTTTGTGTGATTTTACTATTCTAAGGTGATTTTTTTTCTAATATATTTTTTTTAAAGGTCAGTGTTTTATATTGTACACAATAATTTTGGTTGCAAATTATTATTTTATATTATTTGTGGAAATAAAAGGATTTTAAAAATATAAAAAATATAAAAAAAAACTTGATTTTCTTAAAAACAAGGATATATTT
>CAYUAG010000083.1:0-11951 GCA_964442615.1 uncultured bacterium | reverse complement strand
GATATATTTAATATATACTAATAAAAAAGGAGGGAGTAACCATGGAAAACAACTTTAGTCAGTTTGCTGAAAGTCCTGTGTATATGATTGTATGGCTTGCTTTGGTCATCTTCTATCTCATCGTATATTGGAAATTTTTTCTTAAGGCAGGGCAACCTGGATGGGGTATTCTTATCCCGATATACAATGCTTATTTAATGATTAAAATCGCTAAGCGCCCCGGGTGGTGGTTGCTGCTGTTATTCATTCCAGTGGTTAACGTGGTAATTGGTATTATCGTCCTTTTTGATATTGCCAAATATTTTGGCAAATCCGTGGGTTTTGGATTTGGATTACTCTTTTTGGGATTTATATTCTTTCCTATACTTGCTTTTGGAAAGGCAAAATACAAGATGAAATAGTGTAATTTTATTATCAGTAAATACTATCCCTCTCCCTAATTTAATTGAATTGAGAGGGATTTTTTATTTGACATTTTTTAGGTTTTATTAAGGATTTACATTTATTCTCCAGTCTCGAAGACTGAGAGGTTAGTGAAGATACTACTTACAATAAAATGAATAATTGATGGTTTGATAATGATGTATTTTCATTTTTTGATAGTAGTACCGAAATAGTATGTATATACTTTTTCTGTTGGTTAGGTGCTATCTTTTGTATTTATTCGACAAGTATCCTTGTTTACCGCAGGAGTATGAGCCTAACAAGACTGTCGAATAACTTCAAATCTTGGAAATAAATATTAAATTTATGGCAAAAAAACATGTCATATTGAAGGTTTTTCGACAGTCTCAATAAAGCTGATATCTTTTAATATTTGGCAATGGTTGGTGCCAGAGTAGAAATCATATCAGAAATTGATTCAATGGTTGCATTGGAACATTGTACTTCCCGTGTGCCTTCGATCTGAGCGGTTTCAACATTTACCAGTTTGGTTGTGATAATTATCAGATTACCCAGTTTATTAATACTACCGATCAGTATATATTCTGCATTCAAATGTTGGCCGACTTGAACAGCATTGTCTGCGGTTAAGCCGCTCTGCTGATACTGCAACTCATCCAGGACTTTCTTGATCTGATTGCGTTCCACTAGCTCTACAAAAGGGCTGTTGCCTAATTTGCTCTCCAACAGGTAGGCAGCAGTTCGTGCAACATCTTCTTCCAATCCAGGGTTGTCAAAACTCATTACTGCCAATCGTCTGCGCTGGCCATACTGAATGAGTGGCTCTGTGGGAGTAGTCAGATTAATTGAGGCCCCGAATCCTCGTTTTTCTGTGCTTGGTAAGGATTGCCCTGTGGCAAAGCGCTCGTATCCTTTAATACCGGATAACTGCCAGATATTGATATGATTTTTTAATTTATCTCTAATATTACGGTAGCTGACAGCTAGCCAGCGGCCGTCTTCTGAAACAGTAATGGCTGTAATCGGACCTTCAATTGGATAGTTTTGTTCAATAACACCGTTTTGAATGTTCCAGAAAGAGAGCTGCTTTTTTTGCAGAGTTGAGTTATCTGTAATTGCATATCGTTTGTCAGGTGTAATAGCGAAAAAGGAGATATCTTGCCTGTTGCCTATAAGAGTTTCAATTTCAGCTCCTGTTTCCCAGTTGTAAAAAGAGAGGTTATATTTAAAGATCATACTCCGGCCACCCTTGGCCAAAATATGCTCCTGGATTCCTACGCCGGCAAACTTGCGGTCAAAACTGAAAGCAGCTGCTTTGATGTCGATTCCCGAACCTTTGATAGTACGTGCTTCAATAGTTGTTTTACGAATGGGAGTCAGCGTGTTTACATCCCAGATCACCATTTGTCTGTCCTCACCTACTGAGAGCAATTGGTCACCACCAATGCTGAAGGCAATTGCAATAACATCCTTTTTGTGTCCTTTTAATTTACCTTTGAGGATTGCCAGGGGAAACTCCCAGACAAAGATATCCTTTTTTTTACCTGCAGCTGCAAGAAATCGATCATCTGGTGACAGGGATAGAGAATGTATGGGAGAGCGGAACTCTTTTATCATTATCTCCTCATTACCAGAGTATAAATCCCACACTCGTATACTGCCGTCACTGCCACTCGAAATAAGTCGTTGGTTTTGCCGGTCAAATACCAAAGCAGTAACGGATTTATGATGACTCAGGATCTGATGAATCTGTCGGCCGGCATCAATGTCCCAGATTGTGATATTACCTTTCCCATCACCAAAGGCAAGAAATCTGCCATTGGGGCTGATATTCATAATACTAATCTCACCAGTGTCGATTTGAATCTGATGTTCCAGATAAAGGTTAAATTGGGCGAAAATTGTTTGTGTCATTAAAAATATGACCACTGCTGTTATCCAGCGTTTCATAGTAATCTCCTGTTATTAATGCACTTAAAAAATAAATGACAGTCCAGTCATTATCAAAACTATACCGCCTTCATTTTCCACTGCAGGAGAAAAACCATAGGTAACCAAGGTATTAAAGGCAGCATATTCATTGAAGAAGCTTTTGACTCCTATACCAACAGTTACATAGGAATAATCAATAAAATCGGTGTCTTCGGGAATATCGAAGGTAAACTGGTAGTATCGTCCGGTTATGTAGGGAATTGTTTTGGAAGCAGCCGTCATATTAAAATTGAAAAAAACAGAACCGCTTATCTGTGTTTCTATTTTGGGATCACCGTCTTCATCTTCTCCGGTCGAAAAGCTAAGAGTAGGTGCAATTCCCAACTGGAGGTATTTGGAATAAAATTTTCCATAGCTGATTTGCAGAGAGCCATACCCATTTGTTTCTACATCTTTACCAACAAAGGTTGAAAAAAAGCCCATAAAGCTGATTTCTTTATCACCAGATTCTATTTGGGCTGATGCACTGCTTACAACCAGAAGACTAATAACAAATATAATTCCTAATCTTTTCATATTTATTTCTCCTATATAGTGATAGATAAAAATAATGTAATGAAAAAAAATAATAAAAAAAAAGAAAAAAATTGAAAAAAAATTGACTGTTTCAGAATGTATAATTCAGTAAGTTCATGTGTATTTTATGAACACAATTCCACAAGAAGAATTTTTGATACTTTATTCTTTAATAGAAATATATTTCTAATTTTATTAAGGGAAGATTTTACTTATTAACTAGATTTTGTAGATCAATATTTTTGTCACTCTGAACTTGATTAAGGATCTCAGAGCTATGAGCTAAGGAATACTGAAAAAAACCTGTGCTGAATTCTCTTCAGTATTCAGCATAATACTCAATTTGGCTTAAATGTTAATTTACCAATGAATTAGTGATTATGTAATTGAATCTTCAAGTAAGGATTTAACTAATTTTCGTTCTTTCCATAATACACAGCCACCACCCTTTTCCCGTGACAATTCAGGTATTTGCCTAATTTTTTCACATAATTTTGATTGTAAGGCATCTTTCAGGGTATGATCTCTCACATTTGTATCAGAAAAGGGAGCAAAAGGGCAAGGTTCCAAATCTCCAGCAGCATTGATGTGAACAAATCCTCTTCCGGCAGAAAGACAACCACCTACATCATCTTCATCCCAGGGAACAGCAATAAACAAGCTGGAATATTTTGAGCGGTAATCCTGCATCATTCTCTGTACTTGAAATCTCTGATTATCAGTTAATACCCAGTCTTCAGTTTCTTCTTGGGTGGGAGTATATTCCAGAAACAGAAAAAATTTACATCCCAAATAAACACAGGTACCAATAAATTCATCTGCAGTAATTGTGGAAAAATTATTTCTGGTCAGGGTAAGTGAAAGTCCAAAGAAAATATTTAGTTTTTTCATTTGAATAATTGTTTTCCGAAGTTGATCAAAAGTGCCTTCTCCCCGTCGTTGGTCTGTTTCTTTCTGATTTCCTTCCAGACTGATCATGGGAACAATATTTTTTTTCTTTTTAAATTGAGAAATCATTTTTTCATCAATCAAAGTTCCGTTGGTGAAAACAAGAAATATGATTTCTGGATATTCTGTAATAATATCCAGAAGAACAGGTCTTAGTAAGGGTTCACCTCCAGCAATGACAAAAAATGAAATACCAAGCTCTTTTGCTTCTTTTGCTAAACTCCATAATTTTTCATTGTCTAACTCTTTTCCATTATATTGATGAAATGATTTATTATAACATCCAAGACAATTGAGGTTACATTTATTTGTTATGCTGAAAATTAAAATGGGGGGGATACGATACCCTTTGTGTTTCCAGCTTTTTCTTAGTTTTGCCGCTTTTCGTAACCAGCCTATGGTTCTTAAAAATGAAAAGGCCTGGGCTGGATTTTTTAGGGCGATCCGTAAAGCATCCATAAAAAAAATCCGAAGTGATTTGTTGAGTATATTTCGGTTAGTGAATTTTTTTTTCATTCAGGGATTCCTGCAATTTTTAATCTTTATGACAATTATACGGAGAATCAATAGAAATTGTTATAGGTAATCTACTTTAATTTTTTATTAAAAAAATAATTAGGTCTATAATAATAATCCATTTGCTGAATGTCAAGTTTTTTATTGTTAAAAGTTGGTTAGGATAAGGAGAGTAGAACTCTTTTAAATGTTAGGGATTTAATTTAACATGTTTCCCTGAAGGTTCTGGGATTGAAATGTTAAATACAATTTATTTTTTGGTGAAATGCTTTTCAAAAAGTTTTTTAGATTTTTGATACCCTTCCTCAGTCATACCAACTGATTTAGCTTTTCCTACAGGATTTGTTATAAAACCTTTCTCATGTAGTCGATTCATTGCATCCCAATCAAATCCTTTCCATGCTCTTGCACCATATCCTTCCTGTCTGTCATGAGATACCAGATATAATAATGCTAAAGTGTATTCATCAATTTTGTCTTTATCGTAATTCATGATGTTATTCCTTTTTTAATAAGACAGTGAACGTTCAAATTGATGAGCCCATTTATGGTATTTGTTGAATATTTAGTTATTTTTTTTTCAAGTTTAGATGCTCAACAACTGTCAAAATTGAGTATAGAATAATACAGACTTTTTTTACTTTCCGTACTTATAAACAATTTTATTATTTTTTTTAACTGACAGGAGTGGATGATTTCATTAGTCTTGTATCTCTTCCAGGTCAGGATGTTTACGGTGAAAATCAGTGTTATCCTGGAATCTTTTTGCCACCAGCATAGTTTTCCCTTCCTGAAACATTCTGCCCACAAAGGTAATACTTGTGGAATTTCCTTCTTTATCTGTTCCTGTAGGTACAACAACCGCAGGATGTCCAGTAAGATTTGTAAGAAGAAGTGCACCACTCTGGAAACTTGGAGTTACAAATACATCAATATTTTTTATCGATTCTTCCATATCTTGCATTACCAGAGTACGGATTCTGTTAGCTTGAATGTATTCAACTGCAGGGATGAAACGAGCTTGACGGAAAATGTTGGGCCAGGCATTTTCTTGCTGACGGGTAAGCAGATCATCCTGATTGGTACGGGTGAGTTTATCAAAAGCAGCAGCAGCTTCAGCTTCCAGGATAATTAAGAGATGGGATACAGGGAAATCAGGGAGTTTTACTGGAATGAGCTTGAATCCCAGTTTACGCAGAGTATTGAGAATCATTTCATTTTTTTCAGTATGGGATGTGTCACTTTCAAATGCAGATTTAAAATATCCCATTCGGATTGTTTCAGGAGACAGATAAGGATCCCATAGGAAAGGGTAGTCAACTACACTATGGTCTTTTCCGTCTGGACCATGGATGGCATGGAAAACTACTGCACAATCTTCAACCGTGCGACAGATGGGACCAATTTTGTCCATGGACCAGGAGAGTGCCATGGCTCCGTATCTACTTACCCTCCCAAAAGTGGGGCGAAGACCGGTTACTCTGCAGCGGGTAGAAGGGGAAACTATAGATCCATAGGTTTCAGTTCCTATGGAAAATCCCACCAGACCGGCTGCAGTTGCTGCAGCAGAACCTGCAGAACTTCCGCTTGAACCTTGTTCTAGATTCCAGGGATTTTTAGTTTTACCACCGTACCAGACATCACCCATGGCCAGAGCACCCATAGACAATTTTGCAACCAGCACTGCTCCTGCTTTATGAAGACGGTCAATTACAGTTGCATTGTAATCCGGAATGTTTTCTTTATAAGGTTCAGCTCCCCAGGTGGTTTTAATATCTTTGGTAGCTAACAGATCTTTTGCACCATAAGGGATTCCATGTAAAGGCCCACGATAGTATCCGGCTTTTATCTCTTTGTCAGCAATTCGGGCTTGGTTAAGAGCATGTTCTTCAGTTAGAGTGATAACACAGTTAAGTTCTGAACCATATTTCTTCAGTCTTTGCAGATAGAGTTTGGTTAATTGAAGAGAGGATATTTTTCCTGACTGTATGAGTTTTGCAAGTTTTGTTACAGGATAGAATGCAAGATCGTTTTCATCCTCAGGTAAAGAAACCTGTTTCTGGGTAGAAAGTACGAATTTTTCCTTAAGTGGGGGGAGATCTGAGCAAGAGTAGAAAGGATCAAACCTCACTGCAGGATTTACACTGTTTGGGAGCTCTGTGTTACGCAAAGTATCATAAGAAGCTGCATAGTTTTGTATATCTTCAAGCATCATTTTTCTTTCCTGGGATGTAAAATTCAGATTGAGAAGAAGAGAGGCAGCTGATAGAGTTCTGGAAGAAATTTTTTCATAATCATGTATCAATATAATGTTTATGAATATACTTGCAAACAAGATCAAACAGAGTATGATTATTAGATATTTAAATAAATAATTATTGTTTTGTTTCATTTTTTCCTCCTTAGAAAATTTTATGTAGTGTCAAAAGTTTTAGATTTATTTTTATTTAACTTTTTTATTTTCATTTATTTGTATAATATTTAACTTGTTTCCTTCCCCAGATAGGAAATATTATTGTAATTTTTATCATTGTTATAGAATGATTATCGTCCCTTTTGTAAAATAATCTCCCTAAATCCCTCTTTAAAAAAGAGGGACTTAAAGGTAATTTCATTTCTTATAATACTCCCATAATGTAAGTAAGAACAACTTACTAAAGCCCCCTTTTATAAAGAGCTTATCCTGAGAGAAGTCGAAGGAGGGTTTGGGGGATTTAATACTGTCCACTTTTAGTTTTTATAACCAAATTTTAGGGCTCCCTCTTCAATCACGATGGTGAACTTCATCAACTTTTAAATAATGATCGCTTCACCTTTTTTCATAAAACTTTTGATACTACCTATCTAATTATTTTTTTATTATTTATTTTATACTCTTGGATTCAGTAGAACAATGTTGTTTGTGTTAGGTAATTATATGTACCTTATCCTAACTATAAAAACAGGTCTATCAAATAATTTTTTATTTTTTTAAATTATTGACATAACTTTGAATTACCTGTTATATTGTACTGTTCATTTTGAAAAAAAGCAAGCATTTTAATGTTTACTTTCTAATTTGATATAGTTGTAATAAAAGTATCAAGGAAAAGAATGAAGTTGGGATTTTTGAGGTAGTTTATTAATCTTGTCAGGTAAAACATTAGCATTTTTTCCTGGTATTAGGTATATTGCTATTATCAGGTTTTATCTCATTTGAAATCAGTATACAATGAAAACAGCAAAATATTAGTAAGTGAGACATTCCATATTAATTTAATAAAAAAATGAAAAAAAAGTAATATTTCAAGGAGGTTTGATTATGAGTATTTTTAGTAAATGTCGTTTTACCTGTATTCTACTATTGGTATTTTTAATTGTG
The DNA here is from genome assembly GCA_964442615.1 of uncultured bacterium. Classification (GTDB taxonomy): domain Bacteria; phylum Zhuqueibacterota; class QNDG01; order QNDG01; family CAYUAG01; genus CAYUAG01. The sequence goes on along the minus strand of CAYUAG010000083.1, from coordinate 4,213 downwards.
CTGATTGTACAAGCAGAAGAGGGAATGTATCCTCTAAGTGAGATTCATAAACTCAATTTAAAAGAGGCTGGTCTTCGCTTGCAACCAACTGATATCTACAATCCTGAAACTGTCAGCCTTATTGATGGTATATGCAAGGTGGGAGGCGCTACCGGCTCATTTGTATCTTCCCAGGGTTTGATTTTTACAAATCACCATGTTGCTTATAGTGGTCTGCAAGCAGCTTCAACTAATGAATATGATTATCTGAAAAATGGTTTTTTTGCCAGAATACAGGAGAAAGAAATTCCTGCTAAAGGGTACCGTGTCCGTATCACAGAATCATACAGAGATGTGTCTGAAGAGGTACTTTCAGCTATTTCTGATACCATGAATTATCAGGAGAGGACTGATGCTGTTGATAAAAAGAAGAAAGAAATTGTAGCCCAGGTAGAAAAAGAGAATCCTGGAAAACGAGCATCGATTTCTGAAATGTTCCCAGGGAAGACCTATGTACTTTTTATCTATACCTATCTAAAAGATATCCGACTGGTATATGCACCTCCTCGTTCCATTGGTAATTTTGGAGGAGAAGTTGATAATTGGATGTGGCCACGTCATACTGGAGATTTTTCTTTTCTGCGGGCCTATGTCAGTCCAAAAGGTGAACCTGCAGATTATTCTTCAGATAATATACCCTATACTCCCCAAAAAGTACTACAGATTGCACCGGAAGGTGTAAAAGAGAATGATTTTGTTTTTATTCTAGGATATCCGGGAAGAACCTATCGTCATAGAACTTCCTATTTCATCTCTTTTGAACAAAACATCCGCATGCCTTGGATAGTAGACTACTATCAGTGGGAGATTGACCTTATGAAGAAGATGGGCAAAGCAGGCCGTGATGTAATGCTCAAACATTCCTCCCGTATAAAATGGCGGAGTAATACCATGAAAAACTACCGGGGAAAACTGCAGGGACTGCATCGTATCAATCTGATTGATACCAAGAAAAAGAAAGAGAAAGAATTACAGAAGTTTATCGAATCTGATCCTCTGAGAAAAGAAAAATATGGTACACTTCTGGAAGATATTGCCCGGATTTATTCAGAAATGAGTGCATGTGCTGAACGGGAACTAATACTCAGGTATTTGAATTCTGCTCCTTATCTTTTATCATATGCCTTTACTGCTTATGAGGGATCAATAGAAAGAAAAAAACCGGATATTGAACGAAAAACTCAATACATGGACCGAAATTTTCAAGAATCAATTGCCAGGTTACGTTTATCGCTTCATAACTATCATGAACCAACAGATCGGGCAGTAATAAAAGAATTATTTAAAAGAGCTCTACAACTTCCTGAAAATCAGCGGATTCAACCCTTGTTAGATCTTTTTAACAGCAAAAATATTAATAAGAAAATTGATGCATTTATTGAAAAGGCTTATTCCAAAGCGACCTTAACCAATGAAGAAGCTATCCTGGCTGCTATTGAAAAAAGTCAGGAGGATCTGGAGAAGTCATCTGATCCCTTTATTAAACTGGCAGTGTCTCTTTTTCCCATTTATGAAGAATTAAATAAAATTCAGAAAGAGCGCAAAGGTAAACTTGATCAACTCTCAGCCATGCTGGTTGATATAAAGAAAGAATTTTTAGGAATGGATTTTATTCCTGATGCAAATGGTACCTTACGGCTCACCTATGGTCATATCCAGGGTTATTCTCCTTTTGATGCAGTTTACTACAAACCCTTTACAACTATACAGGGAGTGGTGGAAAAGCAAACCGGTGCAACACCCTTTGATGCACCTGACGATTTGCTGAAATTAATTGGTCAGCAGGAATATGGAAATTTTATTCATCCAGAACTTAAGACTATTCCTGTGGATATGCTTTATGATATGGATACTACTGGTGGAAATTCAGGAAGTCCGATCTTTGATGCAGAGGGGAAACTCATAGGAATAAATTTTGATCGGGCCTATGAGGCAACTATCAATGATTTTGCCTGGAATGCTTCTTACAGCCGATCCATAGGAGTTGATATCCGCTATGTTTTGTGGATTTTAGAGAAATATGCCCAGGCAGAGGAGCTGTTAGGAGAGCTAAAGGTTTTGGAATAAGAAAGTTTATTTTAAGAATATGATTATAAGGCGGACTCCATCTTGGAGATGGAGTCCACCTGTTAAAATGGGAAATTTTAATTGCTATATTTCTTCATCATGATAATAATTATTTTTTAATATTGGTTAGGAGATGTTTCATATGTGTTTATCTAAAAAAATTACTACCTTTCTTTCTATCATTTTAATTTTTCTGGTCACCCGATGTGCTCACTTTAATTGGAAAAAAACCTGTAAAGAAAATCAAATAAGTGATTATGAACAATTTCTGGAGAAATATCCGGACAGCAAATATGTTGAAGAAGCCAAAAAGAGACTGGATAAACTGGCATTTCAAGAGGTTAAAAAACAGAATACATTGTCTGCTTATCTAATTTTTTTGGACAAATATCCAGACTCAGAAAATACAAAAAAAATTACTGTAACCATTGATTCTATTTTAAAATATATTAAAACAGTAAAACTTGATATTAAGGGGCAATTTCCTAAGGGGTATGAATTTTCAGGAACAAGTTGGCATATACCTGAGCGAATGTCACAAATATTTGAATATTTTGATCTTGCCCTACAGGACAGTATAGGAAAATCTGCAGATGTGGTTTTTCAGATTCAGTTAAAAGGAAACTCTTTGTCTGGATCCTACTCAGGGGGAATAAGCGGTCACCATAACTCGGGTGCAAGGGTTTCTGGCTCAGGGACATTAGAAAGGAATCAAGAGGTATGTGGTGAATTTGAATTCAAAGGTGAAACACCACCCAGTTCTCAAATCTTCTGGAGTTATTCCCGTGCAAAGGATGCTCCGTTTTTTTCCGCCTTTGCAGCCTCTGATCTATACGCCAAAACTTTTTCTCTTCTGAATAAAATCTACCGCTTTCCACCAGAAGAACTCTGGCATGCAGAAACTGGACCTGACCCGAAAATGACGTATCATGTAAAAAATAACATGCTTTATGTAGGCTCTTCGGATAATCATGTTTATGCTATTGATGCTGAGAATGGTCATAGAAAATGGGTAATGAGAACCAGTAAGGATGTGAAGTATTCTCCTGCGGTATCAGACAGTACGATTTTTGTTTGTTGCGGTGACATGGGTTTTGGAAAGATATATGCCTTGAGTGCTGATAATGGAGTATTGAAATGGTTTTCTGATGTAAAGGAAGCGAAATTGAGTCCTAAAATTCACAGAAATACTGTTTATGTACGGTCCAGGGGTTTCAGTTCTTTTGAGGATGATTTCCTTTTTGCATTTAATATATCAGACGGTAATCAGAAATGGACAAATAGAATTCCTATAACCTCCAAAGAATCCCTAATGATTAAGGACAACGTATTATTTGTCAATGGAGGTGGAGAAATAAATACGATAAATGCTGAGAATGGAACTATACTGTGGAAATTTTCCGTGTCTGGTGATGCCAGTGCACCTGTTATTTCTGAAGGAGCACTTTATATTGGGAATTCGAGTCAGCATATCTATGCCCTTAATGTGAGAGATGGCAGCTTACAATGGAAATTTGACATTCCGGGAAAATATAGATCAACTTTTGTTGCCGCAAAACCCATTAAATCCAATTCTTCCATATATGTAAAATCTCAGGACAATATCCTCTATGCATTGAATATGGTGAATGGGAATATTAAATGGCAATTTAAAGTAGGGGCAGATTTTGAGGAACCAGTTATTTGGAATCAAATTGTATTTATAAGCTCAAAAGATACTAATGTTTATGCCTTGAATGCAATGGATGGAATCCTTAAATGGAAGTTCCATAAAGAAGGTATGTACGATACAACTCCGGTTTTCGAGAAAGAGAAACTTTATGTTGATTCTCAGGATGATTATATTTATGCTTTGAATGCCTTGGATGGCAGTATGTTGTGGAAATTTCCGATTGAGAATGGTGTTTCCGCTATCTGCGCCCACCAGGATATTGTGTATACGGTTTCTAAAAATGGTATTATTCATGCTTTGAAATCTGATAGGGGAAAAACGATAAGTTTGAAAAATTAATAGTTTCTCGCTGCCGAAAGTGTTCTGCACCTTAGGCTTGGTATCTGTGAGGTGAAGAACATTTATAAAAAAGTTTCATTTTCAAGCACACAAATC
>CAYUAG010000082.1:0-18212 GCA_964442615.1 uncultured bacterium | reverse complement strand
CATCAAAGTATTATTTTTATTAATTTTATAGACTTTTTCAGGGACGACTAATTAATTCTCCCCATTCTTTATCAGCCCTGAATCCCAGCTTTTTATAAAATTCAGTAAGAAAAAAATGCGTTTTTATTATCTTTACATCTCTAGCCAACATTCTATTACAAAAATCTTCTATCATAGCTGAACCTATGCCACGGTTGGAATAAGATGATGAAACAACCATACCATCAATCTTGGGCTCTGAAAAGGCTCTCAAGGAGGGCAGTAACACCCCCTGTTGACTTCCTTAATGGGAACTATATTCTATGTCATTTCCCCCCCATCAAGACGAAATTGTAAGTCTCCCCTGAGGGAAAATTTAGAGGAGTGTTAACAATCCTCTCTGTTTTCCAAACTATCGCCTTCATTAAACAACACCGGCTGGGAATCATCCCGACAAAAAAAAGTAAAAAATAAAAAAATGCAGTCCTCTTACGGACTGCACAGCAATTCTTTACATATGTTAAAATATTCTATACCTCTCTCCACTTATACACCTTATCAAATCCGGCTATCTTATCAAATTCCATGTATGCATATATTTCAGCTTCAAAAGGAGTAATCTTCTCTTTATACTGTTTAAAGTACTCTTCCGGACTAGGTAGACTCCCGGTGATTGAAACTACAGCAGCAAGTTCCGCAGATCCCAAGTAAACCTGAGCTCCGGTTCCCATTCTATTATCAAAGTTTCTGGTAGAGGTGGAAAAAACAGTTGCCTGGTCAGGAACCCGGAGTTGATTTCCCATACACAATGAACATCCCGGTATCTCTATACGTGCATTCATCTGATTAAATTTTGAAAAGATTCCTTCATCCTTCAGCTTGGCTTGATCCATTCTGGTGGGCGGACAAATATAGGTACGTACCTTTGTATTTAGCTTTTCATTTTCCCAGATCTTAGCTGCAGCCCGGAAATGACCGATGTTAGTCATACAGGAACCAATGAAAACATCATTAATAGGTGCACCTTCTACTTCTGAGAGAAGTTTCACATTATCAGGATCATTAGGACAGGCTACAATTGGTTCTGTAATTTTTGCCAAATCAACTTCGATTTCAGCCGCATACTCAGCCCTCTTATCCGCTCTAATCAGTTTTGGATTCTGTAACCACTTTTCAATATCATCAATTCTCTTTTGGATAGTATCCTGATCCTGATAACCATCTTCTATCATCTTTTCAAGAAGTACAAGGTTGGATTTTAAGTAAGTAACTACCTGATCTTGAGAAATTTCAATACAACCTCCTGCTGCACTGCGCTCAGCAGTAGCATCCGTCAATTCAAAAGCCTGCTCTACTGTGATTTTTTCTAATCCTTGAATTTCAATAATTCTACCATTAAAAATATTTTTTTTGTTTTTCTTGGGAACTGTTAGTAATCCCTGTTTGATAGCCTCATAGGGAATAGCATTAACAACATCACGCAATGTTATTCCTGAATTTCTTTTACCTTTAAAGCGGACAAGTACAGATTCCGGCATATCAAGAGGCATAAATCCTAAGGTTCCAGCAAAGGCAATCAGACCTGAACCTGCAGGAAAAGAAAGCCCCAGAGGAAATCGAGTGTGTGAATCTCCACCTGTACCCAGAGTATCAGGAACTAACATACGATTTATCCAACTGTGACATACTCCATCACCAGGTTTTAAAGCTATTCCTTTACGTTCAGTTATAAAACCAGGAAGGTTCTTATGCATCTCTATATCAGTAGGTTTTGGATAAGCAGCAGTATGACAGAATGACTGCATAAAAAGTGGAGATTGAAATTTTATACAAGCAAGTTCCTTTAATTCATCCGCAGTCATGGGACCAGTGGTATCCTGAGAAAGAACGGAAGTCATTGTGGGTTCACAATAGGTTCCAGGGAGAACTCCGGGAAGCCCACATGCTTTACCAACTATCTTCTGGGCCAGGGAATACTGCTGATCTTTATTGGGAACTGGATTATCAGCTTTTACAAAAAAACTACCCTCTTTCAGGTCTAATACTTTTCGGGCTTTCATTGTTAAAGAACGTCCGATTATTTTTAAAATCCGCCCCCCAGCCTGAAAATCGTCTGTAAGAGTTTGAGGAATAATTTTAAAATCGGCTAATAAATCCCCTGATTCGCTGGTAATTTCACCTTTTTTAGTATCTATGGTCACCAATTCTTCATTCTTTAATTTTGTAACATCTGCAATTAAGGGCAGCCCCCCTGAATCCTGTACAGTATTAAAAAAGATAGGTGCAATAACTCCTCCCATAACAATTCCACCCGTGCGTTTATTGGGAACAGCAGGAATATCTTCCCCAATATGCCAGAGAAGACTGTTGGTAGCTGATTTACGTGAAGATCCTGTACCTACCACATCACCTGCAAAAGCAACTGTATAGCCCTGATTCCGCCATTCGGCAATTCTTTTTATTCCTCCTGGAAACCTGGTATTCCCCATGGATAAGGCATGCAGAGGTATATCAGTTCTACTCCAGGCTTCTCCAGCTGGCGAAAGATCATCCGTATTGGTTTCTCCTTCAACTTTAAAAATCTTTACTTTTATCTTTTGAGGAATTCCGGATCTACTGGTAAACCATTCTGTTTTTGCCCAAGATTCAATAACTTTTTTAGCGGATTTATGTGATCTGGATAGTGTAACTATTTCATTAAAGGCATCATCATATACTAGGATTGTGTGAGATAAAGCTTCAGCAGCGTAAGTTTCCAATTCAGAATCTTTTAATAAATCAATCAAAGATCTTATATTGTAACCGCCTAACATGGAAGCAAGTATCTCAGTAGCCTTTACTTTATCAACTAAAGGTGATTTAGCTTCATCACTCAATATTCTGTTTAAAAAATCAGCCTTAACTTTAGCTGATGGATGAACTCCGGGTGGAACCCTATTTTTCAAAAGATCTAATAAAAATGACTCTTTTTCAGAAGGTGGTGATTCTAGTAATTTACACACTACTTGAGTTTGATGAGGATCCAAAGGTAAAGGTGGAATTCCTTTTGCCGCTCTTAGAGTCTTATGGTGTAGGTATTCATCCAACATTTTCTCACAGCTGTTCTCATCTATCATAGTACACTCCTTAAAACATTTATCACTATATTAATTTTTATTTCTTATATAAATATATCACTATAACTTTATGACAGAGAACTATCCTTAACATCTACATAATGAGAAAAATATACGGTAAGGTAAAAGATAAAAGTAAACAAAATAATCTTTGTTAATTCTCTTTGGAATCTGTCCAAAAAGTCTTACGAATCAGTATGTCATTCTAGATACTCAATCAGGTTGAGTCCAAATCCTGTTCTGAAATCTAAACAAAAACTGACAGTAGTAAAGTACTTTTTGGACAGCCCTAACACAGAAAATTACAAAATCAAGTTGCTATTAAATTTTTAATCAGTCTTACTAAAATGGATTACTTTATTTAATTCCTGCAATCTCCTCCAACATATCTGTTGTAAGTGATTTTGGACGTTCAATTGCATATCCCAAGGCTCGGTCCCAAACAATATTTGATGCCACCCCAATAGCACGACCTATACCAAACAGAACTGTATAAAAATCATATTCCTTAATTCCATAATACCATTGAATAACTCCAGATTGTGCATCTACATTGGGCCAAGGATTCTTAGCTTTTCCTTGTTCTTCTAATATGGGAGGGACAACTTTATAGAGAATATCTACATATTTAAAAATTGGATCATCCGGCAGATGTTTCAAACAGAAATCACGCTGAGCTTTATACCTGGGGTCAGTTTTTCTAAGTACTGCATGCCCGAATCCGGGAATGACCTGACCAGAGTTAAGAGTATCCCACACAAATTTTTTCATTTCATCTTCAGAAGGAGTTTTACCTCCCATTTTCTCCATCACACCCTGGATCCAGCGTAATACTTCTTGGTTGGCTAAACCATGTAAAGGTCCAGCTAAGCCATTAATCAAGCCTGAAATGGCATAATACATATCTGATAAAGCACTGGCAATCAAATGGCCTGTATGGGCACTAACATTACCACTTTCATGATCACTATGAAGTATAAAGTATAATCTGGCCACGTCATCATAAGGTTTTTCGATTCCCATCATATGGGCAAAGTTACCACCCAGATCAAGATGAGGATCAGGGGAAATGATAGAATCTCCACGATATTTCATGCGGAAAATATAAGCTGCAATTTCCGGTAGTTTTGCCAATAGATTCATAGCATCCTCATAGGTGGAATCCCAGTAATCCATTTTACTGACACCTTCATTATAACTTTTTACAAAAAAAGATTCCTTTTGCATTGCTACAATAGCTGCTGAAAACATAGCCATAGGATGTGAATCTTTGGGAAGAGCACGAAGTACATCAAAAACATACTGTGGTACTTTACGTCGGGTTTTAAACTCTTCGGCAACTTCCCTAACATCTTCTTCACTGGGGATTTCTCCAGTAAGAAGAAGATATATATGACCCTCCACATAGGGCATTTCACCGCCAGGAACTTTTGGTAGTCTTTCCAGGCATTCGGGAATAGTATAACCTCTAAAACGAATCCCCTCATAGGGATCAAGATAGGAAATATCGGTGGTTAAGCATTTTATTCCCCGCATACCTCCAATGACCTGACGTATGTTTACATCACCTACTTTAGTGTCTCCATATTCTTTCAACAACCGAATGGTTCTTGGACGCCATGCTTGAATTTTTTCAAATAACTTTTCTTTCAGTTTTGACATTGCTTACTCCTTTATTTATTTCACTTTTTATAATAAAAAAATCATATACTGTTATTCAAAGACAATCAGACTACAACCTTTAAAATGTCATTCAATTCTCCTGAATAATCATTAAAACCTCTTTAAAAGAATTCAATATATTAAATCTAAACATTTCTATGTGAAGAAATTAACATTTTACCATTTCTATGAAATAAAATTATTGAATATGAAATTAATATCACCCATAGGTAATCAATAATAATCTTTTTTAAGTAAATATGATAGAGTTTTATCCGCAAACTCATCTTGACTCAATAAGTGAATTGATAATTTTATCATCTTTGGGCAGTTTGATAGAATCTTCATAAAACATTGATAAATTTCTAACTCTATGTCTGCTTCCGTAAATAAACCGTCTCGGTCTTAAAATAAGACGCTTTCGCAGCCGAGGTATGGTCATGCTGGCAGCCATCAGAAATAAAATTTTTTCTTTTCCCTTTTCAACTACTGCTTTATCAAGTGCTTGTTGGATTGTCGAAAACGGTTTTATAAACATTGATTGCATCATCTGGTGATCAACACTGGTAACTGCCCACATCTGTGCCCATCGGGCAATCTCAGCCATCTTTGCAGCTTTATGATAGCCCAATACATATTTCTCTTCAATCTTGTCTAAAGCATCCTGAGGATCCTTAGCGCTTGCCAAAAGCTTAGCAAATGTATCATGCCCAATTCCACTTCTGCATCTGGACACCAAAATCAAAATACCATTGGGATTGAGGGCATGCTTGGCATTATCCAGGGCTTTCTGTGACTGGTAAAGATCAACATCCATAGGATAAGGTGCTACTGCTACCACAATATCCGCTTTCTTCTTAATTTCAACAGAAAATACTTCATGTGATTTATCAATAGCTGCCAAAAGAGATTCTGTTATGTCACCAGCTGTAGCAGCATAAATACGATCATTCCTATCCAGAACAGTCATGATAGCAAATATTTCTTTATCCTTAATAGTCTTGATCGCATCTTCCATATCCTCATGTACGGGATTACCTTCCAGTTTCATAGCTTGAGCACTCATTTTAAGTGCTAGTTTATGATTCTGCTCTATCGTTTTATAAGAAGCAATACCAGGTAAAAAAGCTTTTCTGCCGCCAGTATAGCCTGCAAAATAATGGGGTTCCACAGAACCAATAATAACAATTCTGTCTGCTTCCACTCCAAGTTTATTTACTTCCATTTCAGTACCATTCTGGGATTTACCGAGATAAACCATCTCATCATTTTTTGCATCATGAGAATGAATGCGGTTTCTATACTCTTTCAGGTAATTTCCGAATATCTCTTGTAGCTCATCTTCAGTAGGCGCACGGTGACAACCGGTTGCAATAATAAAGGTAATATCCAGATCTTTAATATGTTCATGTATTATATCCAAAACTTTAGCTGTAGGAGTAGGTCTTGTTCCATCATTTACGATAAAAAGAACATTACTAACATCAGTTAAAAAATCTTTAAATGGTTTTGAAGAGATTGGATTGTCAAGAGCTTGATAGAGTGTTTCAGCTTCATCCTTTACTTCAACCTTATTTGGATATACTATTTCCCCAAAATTTTCATCATCAATATAGGTTTCCAGAATATCATGACCATATGGAATATCTATTCGCATATACTTCTCCTCTCAAAGGAATATTGTTTTCTATCCAACTTCAAAAATATAAACTCCATCAACTCTACGGATATACTGTAAATTTTATTTTTAAACTAATCTATCCTCTTCTAATTTTTCAATAATACTTTTAACTTTAGAGGCAGAATGATTCAATGCCTCACTCTCTTCTTTTGTTAGGGATAGTTCAATAATCTCTTCCACACCATTTGTCCCCAATTTTATAGGAACTCCAACAAAAATACCTTCAATGCCATATTGACCACGCATATAGGCAGAACAAGGTAAAATCCTCATTTTGTCTCTAATAACACATTCTACCATCTCTGCAACAGCTGCGGCTGGGGCCCAATAAGCGCTACCGGTTTTAAGATAGGAAACAATTTCAGCTCCACCTTTTCTGGTCCGTTCCACAAGTTTTTCAATATCATCATTTTCAAGTAATTCTGGAATGGGTATACCAGAAACTGTAGTATAACGCGGTAAAGGTACCATGGAGTCACCATGTCCACCCAATACTAATGCAGTGGTATCTCCTACACTTACACCAAGTTTATCTGCCAAAAAATAACGGAAACGGGTGGAATCGAGTACACCTGCCATACCTACAACTTTATTTAAAGCAAATCCAGTAACTTTTAAAGCAACATAACTCATCACATCAAGAGGATTGGTTACCATAATTAGAATTGTATTAGGTGCATAGCGAGCAATCTCTTTTGAAATTGAACTAATTATTTTTGTATTTATCTTTAAAAGATCATCACGAGACATTCCCGGTGTTCTGGCTTTACCAGCTGTAACCACCACCACATCGGAATCAACCATTTTTGCAAAATCAGTTGTTCCATTTATCCAGGTGTCGTAATGTCGGATAGGGGCAGCTTCAACTGAATCCAAAGCACGACCATGAGCTAGTCCTTCAATAACATCTATCAGCACTACATTAGCAAGCCGTTTTTCAGATATGTAGAGAGCTGAAGAAGCACCTACATGACCACTTCCAATAATTGTCACTTTTTTCATAATCAGCCCTCCTTATTTCTCTTCAGATTCTAATTCAAGTGATTTAATAGTATTAGATACTACCCCTGCGGATTTGTCAAACGCCTCTTTTTCCGCAAGTGTAAGCTGTAGTTCTACGATTTTTTCAATTCCCTTATTCCCCAATTGGACAGGTACACCAAGGCAAATATCCTTATGATCATATTCACCATTAAGATATGCAGGAGCGCAAACTATACGCTTTGTATTACGGATTATTGCCTCAACCATATCAGCTACTGCAGCGCCTGGTGCATTAGAAGCACTTGCTGTTTTGAGATTTTCCACAATTTCTGATCCAGCTTTTCGAGTTCTGGTAATAAGCGATTCTACTTTTTCAGGTGGAAGCAGTTCAGATATTGGAATTCCTTCAACCCTAGAATAACGTGGAAGAATCACCATATAGTCGTGGTGGCCTCCAATAATAATAGAGGTTGTATCCACGCTGGACACATTCAATTCCTCAGCAATAAACTCACGTAATCTACTTGAATCAAGTGCACCGGAAACTCCCATAACCCTTTGTGTTTTAAATCCCCCTTTTTTAATGATATAATAAGCAAGAGTATCTACAGGTTCTGTGAGATTAATGATAATAGCATTAGGAGTATATTTCTTAATTGATTTAATTATATCGTCAATAACCTTAAGATTCTGATCCAGTAGGTCAAGCCTCATCATCTCAGGTTTTCTCACTACTCCTGCAGCAATCACAACGACTTCAGAATCTTTCATATCTTTAAAATCATTGGAACCTTCAACATGGACATCATAACCTCGAATCGGTGCTGCTTCCATTAAGTCAAGAGCTTTACCTCTTGCTCTTCCTTCCACCACATCAATAAGTAAAATATTAGCCACACGTTTTTCTGCCAAGTAGAAAGCTGTTGAGGTACCAACACTTCCTGCACCGATAATTGATATTTTTTTCACAACAATCCTCCCTTTTTAATTATTCATAAACTTATAAAAAAATCATTAATCATAATGGGAGCTACATATCTCTTATACCACTTATATATTTGAAATAATAATATAATATAATATAATTAAATTAAATTCCGATGTCAACCATTTCTCAAAAAAAGTGAAAAATTAAACTCTATAACTTTCCCACTTTTCTGTTATATTAGGAAGTTCTATAGTTTCTCTCAAATATTCACAATATTCTCTACCTGTAACTCCGCTTGATCGACCTGTAATTACCAATTTCTTTTCAAACTGTCCACAAATATCCATTGCCATTTCAAGCTTTTTACCTTTCTCTTTATACCCGATATGATTCAACAGCATAGAAGCTGCCCGAAGCATACTGCAGGGATCAGCATATTGCGCTCTCCCTTCCTTAACCATCCTAGGGGCAGAACCATGAATGGCTTCAAACATAGAATATCTCTTGCCAATATTTGCACTTCCTGCTGTTCCCACTCCACCTTGAAACTCAGCTGCCTCATCTGTCAATATATCACCATACAAATTAGGCAGAACCAATACCTGAAATTGAGATCTACGTTTAGGATCAACTAACTTAGCTGTCATAATATCAATATACCAATCATCACACTCGATTTCTGGATATTCTTTAGCAATATTATAGCCAATCTCAAGAAACTTTCCATCAGTAGTTTTGATTACATTGGCTTTGGTAACCAAGGTTAGTTTATTAATTTTATTTTCTTTAGCATATTCAAAAGCCATTCTTATTATTCGTTCCGCACCTTGAGAAGTGATCACTTTAAAATCAATTGCCAAATCATCATTTACAGCAATCCCCTCACTTCCCAAAACATAAGCTCCTTCTGTATTTTCCCTAAAAAACATCCAGTCAATTCCATTTTCAGGTACTTTAACTGGCCGGACATTTGCAAAAAGGTCTAACTCCTTACGCATTGCAACATTTGCACTCTCAATATTGGGCCAGGGATCACCTTTTCTGGGAGTAGTAGTAGGGCCTTTTAATACAACATGGCACTTCTTTATCTCCTCTAAAATATCTTCCGGTATGGGTTTACCCTGTTTAGCTCTGTTCTCAATTGTTAATCCTTCAATTTCTCTTAATTCTACTTTCCCAGAGTCCAGCTCCTCTTTTAATAAATATTTCAACATCCTGGTTGACTCTTCTGCAATATAGGGACCTACTCCATCACCACCAATGACTCCAATAATTATAGGATCTAAGGTTTTAAAATCAATCCAATCTGGTGCTTTCTTCATCTTTTCCACTCTTTGTAACTGCTCCTTCACCAATCTTATGAAATGGTCACTGGCATTAACCAACATATCATTACCCATGATAACCTCCTTGATAAAAAATGAATTATTACTCTCCTCATCTACTCAAAAGGAATAGTTTGTGATTACTAAAGAAAAAATTAATTTCTCTCTTAGCATTTTCAATTGAATCGGAAGCATGTACACTATTTTCAGTCTTATCAATACCAAAATCTCCTCGAATAGTACCTTTCTCAGCTTCAGCAGGATTTGTTGCACCTATTAAATTACGTAATTTTTCTACTGCATCTTCACCTTCAATGACAACAGGTACACAGTGACCAGAACAAATATACTCACAAAGCTGATTAAAAAATGATTTGTCTTTATGAATAGCATAAAAAGCTTCCGCTTCAGATCTTTTCATACGAACTTTTGACAGAGCTACAACTTTAAATCCTTTTTCTTCCACTCTTTTGATTATCTCACCAATTAAATTCCGTTTAACAGCATCAGGCTTTATATTCAAAAGTGTTTGTTCAATCATATTATCTTCCCTACTATTGTTAATCTAGTATCAAATTTTTCAAGAAGTAGAGCAAATCTAAAAAAATCAATATTAATTAATATGCAGCATAATATTCTGATTTTTTTGTAACTTTTAAAAACCTCTTCTTAAGTTTTATGTTTTTTTACATTTTCCTTAAAACATTTAATACTGCTATCGATAAATTCTTGTCCCTGTTTTTCCTTTTCTTGCCTCAGTTAATTTATCAATAGATGTTATGAGTACCTCTTCTCCGCCATTTTCAAGAAATTGAATTGCAGCTTCAATCTTTGGTCCCATACTCCCAGCAGGAAAGTAACCTTGATCAAGATATATCTTTGCTTCTGCTACAGACATCATATTAATATCCTGCTGAGATTCTGTACCAAAATCCAATGCAACTTTGTCTACTGCGGTTAAAATATTTAACTCTAGTGCTCCGATATCTAATGCCAAAACAGCTGAAGCTTTATCCTTATCAATGACCCCATCAATCCCCTCATAGGTACCATCATCCTCAATATAAACAGGAATGCCCCCTCCTCCACAAGCAATAATTATTATCCCCTGTTCAACCAAATTTTTAATTGTTTTTTTTTCCACAATCTCAAGAGGATGGGGTGAGGGTACAACCCGCCTCCATCCACGATCAGCATCCTTTTTAATATCCCATCCCCGCTCTTTTTGAATTCTATTAACTTCTTCCTTATTATAAAAAGAACCAACAAATTTTGTTGGCTCATTTATGGAGGGATCATTTCTGTCAACAACCACCTGGGTCAGGATTGTTATTGCACTCTTTTTAATTCCTTTTCTATACAACATATTCTGAAGGGACTGCTCTATCATATAACCCATACCTCCTTCAGTATCAGCTACCAGAACACCAAGAGGAATGGGTGGTATAGACTGACGAGTTTCTTCCACTCTAATTAATGCATTACCAACTTGTGGTCCATTGCCATGTGTAATTATAACATTATCCCCTTTAGAGATCATTTCAACAATACTGACAAGACTTTTTCTAGTGTTGGCAAACTGCTGATATATGTTCCCTTCTTCAAATTCACGAGTGATGGCGTTGCCACCCAACGCTACCACTACTTTATTGTTCTTATTTTGTTTAAAACTCATTTAATATCTCTTCCAAAGTTGGTTTGCCAATCTCCTGTAAACTGTATTGTACTCGAACTGAAGGTTTCTTAATTTTAACTACCTTAGAAAGATCAATAGGTGTTCCAATAACCACTGTATCACAATCGACTGCTTCAATTGTTTTTTGTAGATCCTTAACTTGCTGACTTCCATATCCCATAGCAGGAAGCAGCGGTCCGATTCCCGGATACTTCTTGAATGTTTGAGCAATAGATCCCTTTACCCATGGTCTGGGATCAATAATCTCTGCAGCACCATATTTTTTCGCTGCCATAACACCTGCTCCATATTTCATCCCTCCGTGAGTTAAGGTAGGGCCATCCTCAACTACTAAAACTCTCTTAGCACGGATTGCATCCGGATCCTCGACTGTAAGAGGAGAGGCTGCCTCAATTACTTTTGCAAATGGATTAGTTTTTTGAATATTTTCACGAATTTTTTCTATCTCTTGGGGATTTGCAGTTTCCATCTTGTTGATCACAATAACATCTGCTGCACGAAGATTAGTTTCACCTGGATAGTATGTGATTTCATGACCTGCACGATGAGGATCTACTACAACAATTAAAAGATCTGGTTTGTAAAAAGAAGTGTCATTATTACCCCCATCCCAAAGAATTACATCAGCTTCTTTTTCTGCTTCTCCAAGAATAGCCTGATAATCAACTCCAGCATAAACAATATTACCTATATTAAGATGAGGTTCATATTCTTCCATCTCTTCTATTGTACAATCGTGTGCTTTTAAATCTTCATACTTTTCAAAACGCTGTACAGCTTGTTTCACAAGATCACCATAAGGCATGGGATGACGGATTACAACGGTTTTTTTCTGTTTTTGATTCAATATCTGGCTTACTCTCCTGGTTGTCTGGCTTTTTCCACATCCAGTTCTCACTGCACAAATTGCAATTACCGGCTTTACTGATTTTACCATTGTATTGTTATTCCCCATAAGTATAAAATCTGCTCCAGCCTTGTTTACTAAAGCTGCCTTATGACCTATATACTCATGTGAAACATCACTGTAGGCAAAAACTACCTGATCAATATTTTCTTGAATAATTAAACTCGATAGTTCTTCTTCAGCTTTAATTGGGATACCATTCTGATAAAGATTTCCAGCAAGTTCCGAAGGATATTTTCTTCCCTCAATATCAGGAATTTGAGTTGCTGTAAAAGCAACAACTTCATAATCCTGGTTATCTCTAAAGTAAACATTAAAATTATGAAAATCTCTTCCTGCAGCTCCCATTATTACCACACGTTTTCTCTTCATTTATAATCTCCTAATATATTAACTTGAAAATTTATACGCTTCCTACTATTACCTTTATCTATCTTCATACATTATCTATACACTACTCTGATTTTTTAAAGTAACAATTATTAAAAAAATTAATGTAGTTTTTAAGAAGAAATTCTTACTCAAAACCTTGTAAGTAACGAAAATAAAGTTGTTTTCTGATATATCTATGCATAAAAAAAATTAGTAATTATTAATTTTTAATATGTAGTAGTGCATTTTCAACTTTTTTAAAAACTCTTAAGAATTAATCTTTACTCTTTTTAAAATTAATTAATACTGTTCTCATTTAAATTTTTTTTATTTTATAATATTTTTACTCTTATTACTATTTTGATTTTCCCTGATGCGTTTGCTATTACCTTAATCTTTCAATTTTTCTTTTTCTTAAAGTTAAATCAAATACCTCATCAAGAGATTCTACTGGATAAAATATAATCTTACTCTTAATATCTTCAGGAATTTTGATAAGATCCTTTTCATTCTTTTTTGGTATTATCACTTTATTAATACCTGAACGAGTTGCAGCTAAGACTTTTTCTTTTATACCTCCTACAGGTAAAATTTTACCTCTTAAGGTTATCTCTCCGGTCATGGCTAACTTATGATTAACCGGACGATCTGTAATCACAGATGCTAATGTAGTAGCAAGTGTAACACCTGCTGAGGGTCCATCCTTGGGAGTAGCTCCTTCTGGAATATGAATATGAATATCATGCTGTTTAAAAAAATCCTTATCAATATTTAATTTTTTTAAATTTGATCGAATATATGATAGAGCTGCATAAGCAGATTCTTTCATAACTTCTCCCAGCTGTCCAGTAAGTTGAAGGCTTTTACCCTCTCCTTTCATTTTGGTAGCTTCTACAAAAAGAATTACTCCCCCTGCTGATGTCCAAGCTAAACCTGTTGCTACTCCAACATCATCTTTTCTACTTGCAACCTCAGAAAAAAACTTTTTCGGGCCCAGAAGCTCAACAATCGTTGGTGGATTAATAGACATTTTTTCTACTTCACTTTCAACAATTTTTCTGGCAACTTTCCTGCAGCAATGTCCAATTTCCCTTTCCAGATTTCTCAGACCTGCTTCCCTGGTATAATCATTTATGATCTTTTTAAGGCCAGTATTGGTAAAATGGATCTGATTTGATTTCAATCCATTTTCCTCTCTCTGTCTGGGAACAAGAAACTTTTTTGCAATGTGTAATTTTTCTTCCTGAGTATAACCGGGAAGCCTAATAATTTCCATACGGTCTAAAAGTGGAGGAGGAATGGTTTCAGTAATGTTTGCTGTGGTGATAAACATCACTTTTGAAAGATCATAGCTAACTTCTAAATAATGATCAGAAAAGGAGTCATTTTGCTCCGGGTCCAAAACTTCAAGAAGTGCAGAAGCCGGGTCACCGCGAAAATCTGTACCAACCTTATCAATCTCATCAAGCATAAACACAGGATTACTTGAGCCCGCTCTTTTTATACCCTGAATGATACGCCCAGGTAAAGAGCCAATATATGTTCTTCTATGTCCCCTTATTTCTGCTTCATCTCGTATACCACCCAGGGAATATCGAACAAACTTTCTTGCCATGGCTCTGGCAATTGATTTTCCCAGCGAGGTTTTACCAACACCTGGTGCTCCTACAAAACAAAGAATGGGACTGTGAGGATTTTCTTTTAACTTTTGAATGGAAAGAAATTCAAGAATTCTATCCTTTACATCTTCTAGATCATAGTGATCTTCATCCAATACTTTTTTTGACAGTTTGATATCAATATTATCATCAGTATATTTTTTCCAGGGAAGCTCAGTTAACCAGTCAATATAGGTTCTGGATACAGTGTACTCCGCAGCCTGAGGGGGCATCTTTGACAGTCTATCTAATTCCTTATTAGCTTGTTCCCTTGCCTCTTCCGACATACCTGTTTCTTTAATCTTTGCTTTATATTTTTCTACCTCTTCAGTACGTTCATCTTTTTCTCCAAGTTCTTTACGGATAGCTTTTAACTGCTCTCTCAAAAAGTATTCTTTCTGCCCCTCCTCTATCTTACTCTTTACTTCAGATTGAATCTTATCTCCCAATTTTAAAAGTTCAAGTTCCTTATTCAAATAAATTAAAAGTTTTCCAAGCCGTTCTTCCATATCAATTGTTTCAAGTATTTCCTGTCTGTTTTTTATATCAATTTTAAGATTGGAAGTTATCAGATCAGCTATACGTCCAGGATTCCCAATGTCTGATACCACGGAAGATAACTCATCAGGTATAAATGGAGATAAAGAAATAATATTCTGAAATACATCAGTAACCTCGCGTACAAGAGCTTCAGTTTTTACTGACTTTGAAGGAGTTCCCTCATTAATAACCTCTACCCTGGCTTTTAAATAAACATCTCCTTCAATAAGCTCTTTTAATTTTATTCTTGATAATCCTTGAATCATTAAACCCATATTACCATCAGAAACACGAAACATTTTTAAAATCAAAACTGCTGTGCCGACTTTATAAAGTTTTAATCCACTATCATCTTCATCAGATTTTCTGGCAAAAATACCAATGATTTTTCTATGACTCAAAACTTCATTTATCATGGCCATCTGTTCTTCATCTGATATTATCAAGGGGGCAACGACATAAGGAAAAATTAATATATTTGACATAGGTAATATTGGTATCTCTTCGGGTATTTCAGGAATATTCTTGAAATCTCCTAGTTGATGTATTATACTATTTCTATTGTTACTCATGTATTTTCCATATTTTAAAATTATTCAATTTCAATGTTAAATTTATTTCTAAATTTATATTTCTTTTTAGGAAGACGTACTTCCAGAAAGCCATCTTCATAACTTGCTGATAATTTATCTATTTCAACTTCACTGTTAATACTAATCTTTCTCTCAAATGGACCATAATTAATTTCCATCTTATGATAATGACGTTTTTCTTTTGATGGTACAACTTGTCTTACTCCTCTTATATACAGTAATCCATCCTTATATGTTATGGATACTTCATCAGGTTTTATAAGGCCCAATTCAATAATTACTACATATTCAGAATCTGTTTCATAAACATCAATTTGCGGTTTCCAGTATACTTCTTTTTTATATATAGAGGGAAAAGATGTTCCAAAAAAATTTGATAGAAAAAATTCTGCATCATCATCATAAGAACCAAATAAATCGTATAATTTTAACTTGTTATTTTTTTTCATAATACACACCCACTAATAATAATTTTACCCTAGAAGGGTATTTGTATTAATATAAATAATACTATTTAAAAATTAGAAAATCAAGAAGAAAATGTATCTCAAAAAAAGTAGTAGTAAACTTCATCATTTTTTCCAAAACTGATACAGTTTATAAAATTAATCTCTGGAGGGAATGGTTAAAACATTCGACTTTTTTATTTTAAGTTCCAATTTAAGATAAAAAAAATATAATATTAAACCTTAAAATCATCAATTCTCTATTGATAATTACCAAATAGGAATAATGAGAGATTACCCTGTTTCCGGAAATCAGGATTTAAAAATATGGATAATTCAGAGGCAAAATTCTCTACTAAAATGTAAAAAACAAACTATAAAAAATACCATAAAACATAAGTTTATCCAACCACCATAAAAAATCGTCCCAGAGAATAAGAAATATAATTTTTTAGAGTTTTACTAAACAAGGTAAGTATGGTTGGAGTGAATATAAGAATCCATTTTAGGAAAAGAGATCGTTTGAAAATAATTAAATAGAAAAACAATAAAGTCCAAACAATTCCACAAACGAAAATTACAGTATATATTGCTTCCAAATAAGTTCTAAATAATGATAATTGCTGGGATTGCAAGGATTCCAGAAGTCTTCCAATAAAACCATAATTTGCAAAAACAGTATGGTAAGATCCTGTGAAAATAAAAAAATTGCAAAACATACAGAAATAATCTTTACCAAGGACTGCTTAACTAATCAAAAGGCCATTTAAAACAAATATGCACCTATTGAGGAAAATACAGCAGCAATTGGCTCTAGTAATTCTCCAGCAATTAACCTTTCTACTGGTACTGTACTCATTCTGGTAATACTGTCATATTCTAATCCGCTTACAGATTCAAAATAAAGTAGCATATCTCCTGTAAACATCAGTAATGAACCAATTATACCAGATAATGAAAGTAGCTGTAATTTATTTAATTTCACGCTTGTCAATTATGAAAATATAGATGAGACCTAACTATTGAATAATAAAATTTAAGTGGAACTCTGAAGCATATTAAATTAAACTATACTATACTAACTAATCTTCTGTTATCTTTTTTATGGAATTTAACTTTACCGTCTTTCTTGGCAAAAAGAGTATCATCCCCACCTCGACCAACATTAATCCCGGGATGAAATTTTGTCCCTCTCTGCCTGACTATAATGCTTCCGGCAGTAACAACATGTCCGCCAAACCTTTTGACACCTAAATATTTTGGACTGCTGTCTCTACCGTTTTGGGTACTTCCAACCCCTTTTTTATGAGCCATTATATATCCTTATAACTTAATTATTTTTTTTTATTTACCTGATTTTTTTGATACCGTAGAACTTTTCTTAACTTTAGTTGCAGACTTAGCACTACTCTTGGATTTAGCTTTGGTAGAAGACGATTTCGATCCTTTTTCAGCTTGAGTCGCTTTATCTTTACTTTTCCCTGTCAAAGCTGTATCTTTTTTCTTCACCTGACTTATTTTTTTCTTAGCAGTTGATTTGGGTGATGCTTTTGTAGCAGCTTTGGATTCAATAGTTTTTTTGGTTTCTGAAGGCGTTTTGATTTTAGTAGTCTTTTTAGTTTTAGTAGAAACCTTAGCCTCTGCTTTTTTCTCTTGTGCAGGAGTTGTTTTCTTTTTCTCTGCTACTTTCTTTTTAGGCTCAGCTGCCTTGGTAGCAGAAGCTGACCTTTTTGCTATACCCGTTACTTCAATTGATTTAATAGTTAACTCAGTATAATCCTGTCTATGTCCCTTAAAAACTCGGTATTTCTTTCTTCTTTTTTTCTTAAATACCTTAATTTTTTTTCCTTTACCATGTGAAATAATTTCAGCTTTCACTACTGCATTGGTTACAACCGGTTTTCCGATCTTTACATTATTATCATCAACATAGAGCAATACTTCATTTAAATCAATTACTTTGCCAACTTCAGCTTCAATTTTGGAAACTTTGATTTTCTGATCTTTCATTACTTTCCATTGATGTCCACCTACCTCAATAATAGCATACATATATTAGTTAACCTCCTCTACAAAACCCTAAATTTGGGTTTAAATATAATAATTTTAAGAATTGAAGTCAAGATTTATTTAATTTTTTCTCTGGCACCCCCCGAAAAAAACAATTAAGAATTGGTGTAACGGTTTATAATTAAAAAGGTTAATTTGGATAAATAAGTTGAAAAAGGTTCTCCAATTTGTTAAATTATAGGTACAAAAAAAACCACAAACCAAAAAGGAGAACCTCTATGTTAAATATAAAACAAACTACTACAAAAACACAAG
>CAYUAG010000081.1:0-18328 GCA_964442615.1 uncultured bacterium | reverse complement strand
ATAGAATAAATGTTATGGAAATTTATATTCCTCCCTTACGGGAAAGACCGGATGATATTTTACCACTTACCAAACATTATTTAGAGATGTTTTGTTCTCAGAAGAATATTTTAATGAAAAGATTGACTCCATGCAGTGAGGCAGTGCTCCTTTCGCATAACTGGCCTGGAAATGTAAGAGAATTAAGGAATGTTATTGAAAAAGTAACAATACTTGTTGATTCCCATATAGTCAAAGGTCATCATATTGCTGATATATTAAAATTTCCCTATTCAATAACTGATTTATATAAAACTAAAGATTTTAAGATGGCGAAAAAGAGTTTTGAAAAAATATATTTAAGTCATGCCTTATGGGAAAATGATTGGAATATTTCTCAGACAGCCTCGGTTTTAAAATTACCGCGGTCATCACTCTATGAGAAAATTAAAGAATTTGGTATTGAAAGGAGTCTGAAAAAACGAACAGTTAATTTTTATTGAATGTCCGTTTAGAAGGACATTCAAAGATAAAATTTATAAAATAGTGGGGTTAAATTCAATAAATTAGCTTATTGTAAATTGATGGCATAAAAGTTGCGTATAATAATTAGGTTAAGAATAAGTAGAATTAAAATTGTGTATATACTATAGGAGGATTATCATGAATTTTTTACGGTACTGTTTGATTATAGGTATAATCATGGTATTGATTTCAGGGATTACAATTGCACAAAATACAGATCAGAATAGAATACCTTTCCAACGAATACAGATGAGTAATTTAACAAATATGGACAATGGAGATTCCCTGAATACAGAAATAGCAGGGCGCTGGGCTTATGGACCTTGTAAAGCATTAACAGTCAGTGGAACTCATGCTTATTGCAGCAATGGAGGATACCTGGATATAGTTGATATTAGTGTATCACCTCCAAGCAGCGATGGTAAAGTTGCCCTTCCAGAGCCTTTATATAATGTTGTAGTTTCTGGGAATTATGCCTATGTAGCAAATGGAGAAAGTGGATTACGGATAATAGATATTTCAGTGCCAGCGAATGCATCTGAGGTTGGATATTATAACACTGATGGAACAACCTATGATGTAGTTTTTGCAGCTGATACAGTATATGTTGCTGACGGTGAAGGAGGACTTAAAGTCATTGATGTATCTAATAAATCAGCACCTACTTTAGCAGGACTTTATACAACAGGTGGTATAGCTCGATCTATAGATTTTTGCAATTACAATGTTGAAGGTAAACATGTTTTAGTATCTTATTATAGTGATAATCATGTCCAGAGTGATGATGGAGTAAGGATTTTTAATGTAACAGATGCAGGAAGTATTTCACAACCTGGGAATATATTCCAGACAAAAGATAAAGCCTGGGATTTTGTAATTGGCATTAGAGGTAGAAGTGCTTCACCTGATGATACTCTTGCCTTTGTAGCAGATGCAGATTCAGGGCTGCTGATGATTGATATTTCTGATCCTACAAATTTTACTTTAGCAGATACCTCCTATGATACAACTTTTGCTGTACAATCAGTTGACTATTTCACTACAGTAACAGATACTCTGGTTTTACTTAGTGCAGGGGATAAAGGATTACTCATTGTTGATGTTTCTCTTGCTAGTCCTGTTAGTCCTGATAGGAAAGGATATTTGGATACAAATGGAAATACAAGTGGAGTAGCAGATGATGGTACAGATGCATTTATTGCAGATGGTTTAAAGGGATTAAAAGTTATTGATGTTTCAACCCCTGCATCTCCCTCCCTCAGTGATACTTATCCTACTGGTGGTACGACCAGAGATGTAGCTGTATCCATTGTTGGAGCTATAACCGATACCCTTGCCTATATAGCTGATCCAGATTCAGGTCTTCGCATTATTGATGTAACTGATCCAACTAACGCAAATCAGATTGGATTTTATGATACTCAAGGTATACCATATGGAGTTGATGTGTTAGGTAACTATGTTTATGTAGCTGATGGAGTACATGGATTGAGAATCATTGATATTTCAACTCCTGCTGTTCCAGCTGAAGCTGGATTTTATGATACAGATGAAGCGCATGCTGTCTTTGTATCAGATACAATAGCTTATGTAGCTGACTATAATGGAGGATTAAGATTAATTGATGTTTCTAATCCCAATAATCCTGCAGAAGTTGGTTCCTATAATCCAGGAAGTTTTGTGAGGGATGTTGTAGTTTTTGGTAATTATGCCTATATCACGGTTGGCTATACTGGGATGAGAGTAGTAAATATATCAAATCCTTCTTCACCCAGTTTGGTAGGACAGTTTAATAGTGGTACTGAGTTGTATGGAATAGATGTTATGGGTAATTATGTTTATTTAGCTGATGGAACCACGGGTCTACGGGTTATTGATATTTCTACACCATCTTCACCATCTCAGGTTGTTGCAGTAAGTACAACTGGATCAGCTCACGATGTTAAAGTTTCAGGTAATTATGCTTATGTTGCAAGTGGTACAGGAGGTTTAAGAATATTTAATATTTCTGATCCTTCTAATCCTCTAGAAGTCGGATATTATGATACTGGGGATTTTGGATACGGCGTCTGTGTACTGGGTCACTTAGCATTTCTAGCTGATGATGAAGATGGACTTTATATTATTGATAACACCTTGGCCTATGTTACTCATTTTACCATAGTAGCACCAACAGGTAAATCAATACCTGTGGTAATACAGAATGCACTCATTGATGGCGATCCTATTGAAGCAGGAGATGAGATTGCAATATTTGATGGTGATACCTGTGTGGGAGGAACTACCTATAGAGGAATTTCTCCATTTAATATAACAGTATGGATGAGGTATATCTATGAGGATGATACCTTAAAAGGAGCAGTGTCTGGTGATAGAATGATATTTAAAATATGGGATAAGAGTGAAGATGATACTCTGGGAGCATATCCTACTTATACCACTGGTGATGGAGTATTCAGTGAAACTCAAATGCTCACAGTGGTCAATCCCTTAGAAGCATACCGATATAAACAATTTGAACCTGTTGATCCAACTGGTAATTCTCAATTAGTAGAGATATATAATGTTACTATAAATGATGATCCAATTGAAATTGGTGATGAGATTGGTGTGTTTGATGATAATCTTTGTGTGGGAGTTAAAGAGTATGCGGGTAGTTATCCTATTCAGATTCCTGTTTGGCTTGAGCAGATTCTTCCGAATAATCAAATACTACCAGGAGCACAGCTGGATCATTCCATGAGTTTTAAAGTATGGCATGATAAAACTGGATTTTTAGCAGAGCCAACCTATGGTGCAGGTAGTATTGGTAAGTTTGGTGAAGGAGTTACAAAAGTAGATTTATTAAGAGCAGTTACAAGTACCACTCAGTTGATTCCAATCAAGCCTTCAAAGATTAATCTTATTTCATTTAATACCTGGCCCATTGATAGTGTTGATAGAAGGATCAGTGCATTACTTGATGATATTGGAACTCTTCTGGTATGTCAAGATGATGAAGGAAACTACTTTTTACCAGGAACAGATACTTTAAATACAATTACCAAGGTTGATTTTTCCAATGGATATCAAATATTTTATGATGCTTCGGTAAATGATACAATAATAAATGAAGGATTTGTATTAAGACCTGATACTATTAGTATTTCTTTGACCACGACAAAATATTACATGGTAACCTATCCTTTTCAAATTGGTCATGATGTTACCCAAGTTTTTTCTTCCATAAGTTCTGCGGTTGTGGTTGTTCAAGACGATGATGGAAATTTTTGGATACCAGATTATAGTGTAAACGATATTAATGATATGGTACCAGGTAAAGGATATCAAATCTATGTAAAACAGAATGTGAATTTCACTTATCCAAATCTTCCTAATGGTTTGGGTAAAGCTGTTGCACCTACCGGTATTAAAAAGAATACTAAGCAAATCGATAAAAAACATTTCAATTATAAAGTTACTGGATTAAGCTATCCGGTAGTTATTACTGGGTCTGAGACTGAATTACGAAAAGGTGATGAAATTGGATTGTTTGCTGAAGAACTGTGTGTTGGTTCAAAGACATTCTCAGGTGAATATCCTTTTGCAATAGCAGCCTGGAGGAAAGTGGATAGAGAAAATATTAATTATCCCGGTTTCGAGAAAGGGCAGACTATTTCAATAAAAGTTTGGAGAAAATCTGGGGAGAAAGAGTTTGATATACCAATTACATCTCAACAAGATTCACAATTGCAGTATGGTAATGGTCCACTTTCAGTAATAATGTTAGGAAAATCTCTAGGTGAGAATGCTTTACCCGAGTCATTTGAACTGGAACAGAATTTCCCCAATCCTTTCAATCCTGAAACTTCAATCAGTTATCAATTGCCTGAGGCTGGGAAAGTTTCCCTGATGATTTATAATACATTAGGTCAGGAAATTCGAACCTTGGTGAATGAGAAAAAACAAGCTGGGGAGTTTACCATACAATGGAATGGATGTGATAATAATGGAATAAGAGTTGGTTCTGGTATTTATTTTATAAGAATGAAAATAAATAATGTAGTAAAAATCAGAAAGATGCTCTTAGTACAATAAATTGATGATATTTATAAAAAAAAATAAAGGTGAATATATGAAGATATATAAGAAAATAATTTTTTTAATGATATCGCTCATAGTAAGTGGCAGTATTGTTTTTGCTCAGGAACATTTTAATCCTGTTGATAAGACAGGAGATTATTGTGCCGTGGTAATAACAGAAGCTACTATTGATGATGCTGTATTGGAGATAGGAGATGAGATAGGTGTTTTTGATGGTTCTCTCTGTGTTGCAGCTGAAGTATATCAAGGAGAATTTCCAGTAAGCTGTCCTGCCTCTATGGAGTATATATCTCCAAATGGCGATACATTAATAGGTGCAAAGAATGGAAATCCAATGTTTTTTAAGATGTGGGACAAAAGCAGATCCTTAGAAATTGATGCAGAAGCAACTTTTGAACAAGGTGGTAATTTTGGTGATGTGTTAACTGTGGTAGAACCATTGGAGGCTGAGTCAGGAGCATCAGAGGTGAATGATAATGATAACTCATGGCCGTCTGACTACCACCTTTTTCAAAACTATCCCAATCCATTTAATCCAGAGACATCAATATCCTACCAACTTTCTGAAGCAGGTATGGTAAATATTGGTATTTATGATATCTGTGGTAAAAGGATTAGAACTTTGGTCAATAGTTTTAAACCAGCTGGAAAATATAGTGTTACTTGGGATGGATATGATAACAAGAAAATTCGGGTGAGTACAGGAGTCTATTTTATTAGAATGAATTCAAAGGATTTCTCTGCATCACGAAAATTGCTTTTAGTGCAATAAGTAAAATTTTAACTCAATTAAAATGAATGGGTGTATCTTGAATAATAAATTAGTAATATCTTTTCTGCGTAAGGCTTTAATCCTCTGTATCTTTTTAAGCGGAATAGTTTTTGGGCAAACTAGTCTAGAGTTTTTTACTCCAGTGGCGAATACAGGTGTTACCAGACCTGTTAAAGTAATGGTAGCAACAATTAATGGAGATACTTTAAGTAGCGGAGATGAGATAGCAGTATTTGATGATACTCTTTGTGTAGGTGCATGTAAGGTAGATACATTTCCATTAGCTTTTGCCAGTATTCTTGAGGTACGAACTCCTTATGATACATTACCAGGAGCAGTAGAAGGTCATAGCATGAAATTTAGAGTATGGCACAAAAATACTGAAAGTGAGCTTGATGGAATTCCTGTGTATTCCAGAGGAGGAAATTTTGGTGATCCATTGACAGAGATTGATAGTATCTATGCACATATCGCTGAGGTAACCTTTACTACAAATCCAGCTGGATTATCCTATTATGTGAATGGAGTAAAATATACTGGTGAGAAGAAGCTTTATTGTAATGTTGACAGCACCTATGAACTTACTGCTGACAGATATCAGGATGAAAGTAATGGATCACGGTACAGGTTTGATTACTGGAGTGATGGAAGTGACACTTCAATAGTTCATATCTATACTGGACCTTCTTCAGATGAAACTGTAACTGCACATTTTTACAGTCAGAAATACTTAACTATTACCAGTATGTATGGTTCTCCCACTGGTGAAGGATGGTATGATTTTGGGACTAATGTCAACTTTAAAGTAGATTCTACAGTTGCAGGTGGATCTGGAATTCGATATGTTTTTACGGGATGGACTGGTACTGGATCTGGATCTTATACTGGTACTGATACTTCACATACAGTTACAATGAAT
Source organism: uncultured bacterium (assembly GCA_964442615.1). GTDB lineage: Bacteria > Zhuqueibacterota > QNDG01 > QNDG01 > CAYUAG01 > CAYUAG01. Next base: position 12,050 of record CAYUAG010000081.1, on the reverse strand, counting down.
AATCCCATTACTGAAGAGGCATCCTGGAAAACTCAATATACCTTGACTACCTATGAAGATCCTGATGAGGGAGGGGATATTACTTTATTTCCTATAGGTGATCCTCCAGGTGACAAATGGTATGATAGTGATTCCTTGGTTACTGTAACTACTGATACTGCTGATAATTATTTATTTACAGGATGGAGTGGTGATCTTACAGGATCCAGCAATCCGCAAATTGTAACCATGGATCGTCCCAAAAGCTTAACTGCAAATTATGTAAGAACAGTTCAGTGTAGTGTGAGAACAGTACCTCCAGGATTAGAATTTGTGGTTGATGGTAATCTTTATACTGAGACCCAGGTCTTTACCTGGATTGAAAACAGCGCCCATACCTTATCAGTAGATTCTCCCCAATTTATGGATACTACTGTAACCCGTTATGTGTATTCTTCCTGGAGTGATGGTGGAGATAGAAGTCATGTGTATGCAGTTTCTACTTTAGAGGATACAGTTACCTTGGAAGCTAATTTTATTACTCAGCATTTACTTACTCTATTTTCAGCTCATGGAATTGTTAAAGGAGCAGGCTGGTGTAACCAGGGAGCTGATACAACCTTTTCAGTTTCTCCTGATACAGTATTTGGAGGATTAGGAATTAAATATACTTTTGCAGGGTGGATTGGAACTGGTACTTCCTCCTATACAGGTCCTGATACAAGTCAAACCTTGACTATGAATTCACCTGTAACTGAAGTTGCAGATTGGGATACCCTTTACTATTTAACAACTTATGAGAATACGGATGCTGGTGGAGATATAACTCCATCACCACCAGGAGAATGGTATGAGATTGGAACATCTGTTCCCCTGGATACTATTTCTATGGTAGATGGTTATAGGTGGTGCGGGTGGTCAGGTGATGTAACTGGAAAAACTGTACCAGATACAATTGTAATGACAGGACCCAAAAGTGTAACTGCAAATTTTGGAAAAGAAGTACAGGTTACAATACAGGCAAATCCAGCAAATCAGTTATTTGCTTTTGAAGATGATACTCTTAATACCCCCCAAACATATACCTGGATTGCAGATAGTAGCTATTCAATAAGTGCAGTAGATTCTATGGAAAGTGATACAACCACCAGATATATATTTAGTAGTTGGAGTGATGGAGGAGCAAAAAATCATGATTATTTAGTACCAGACTCAGATGATCCTGTTGAAGTTACAGTAAATTATACTATTCAACATTATCTGAATTTAGTAACGGATCATGGAGATCCATCCGGTAAAGGATGGCATGATGAAGGAGATGAGGTAATTTTTTATGTGGACTCAATATCATCAGGTACAACTGGTATTCGCTACACTTTTGAGGAGTGGACAGGAACAGGTACTGGTTCATATTCAGGTACAGATTCATTACATTCAGTGACTATGAATAATCCTATAAAAGAACAAGCTAGTTGGACTACTCAATATAAATTGACGGTAAATTCTGATCATGGAGAAACCTGGGGACAAGGATGGTATGATGAGAGTACTGAGGTTGATTTTGGAGTAGATTCCACTGAGTTAGTAGGGCCAGGAGTACGTTTTACTTTTGATGGATGGACAGGAACAGGGACAAATTCTTATACTGGAAAAGATACATCCCATACTGTATCTATGATTAATCCTATCACAGAAAATGCTTCCTGGAAAATACAATATTTCTTAACCACAGTTGAAATACCACCTCAAGGAGGTGATATAGTACCTCCACCTCCAGGTGCATGGTATGATTCCAATTCTTATGCAGAAATTGATACGGTTGGGGTTGAAGATGACTATAGTTGGAATGGATGGTCTGGATCTATCGGTGGTCTTGTATGTCCAGAATCAATATATATGAATGGTCCTAAAACTGTGGAAGCCTTATTTGGAGAGACAACCGTTTGTGTTATAACTACTTATCCAGTCGGACTTCAGATGAGAATTGATGGTGAATACTATACAGAAACTCAGATTTTTAGATGGTTACAAGGTAGTAACCATAATCTGTCTGTGCAAGATATGATTGAGGATAATGATACCAGGTATTATTTCAATTCCTGGAGTGACGGTGGATTTCGGAGTCACTCTTATACGGTTCCAGCTACAGTAGATACTGATACTGTTACTGTTTATTTTGATACCAAGTATAAATTAACGGTAAATACTGATCACAGCACTGCTTCTGGAACAGGGTGGTATTCAGAAGGTCAAAATGCAAATTTTAGAGTATTGGATGAGAGAATTGATAACAATGGTACCCAATATCAATTTAATAAATGGGAAGGAACAGGAAATAATTCCTATACTGGTGAAGAGATAAGTTACTATGTTACTATGAACAATCCAATTACAGAAACAGCCATTTGGGATACTCTTTATCAACTTACTACAACAAAAAATATAGATACTGCAGGGACTATATTACGAAAACCAAATATAGAATGGTTGGATAAAGGTATTGAAGATACACTTACTGCAGTACCCTCTACAGATGGAGCCTATGTATTTGATAACTGGATAGGAGATATTGGTTCGAATGATCCAAGTAGTACAACCATAAGAATTGTGATGGATGGAGCAAAGAATATTCAGGCAAATTTTGCAGGTGTATATCATACCTTGACAACAGATATTCAACCTGAAAATAAGCGGGGTTCAATAGTAGTGACTCCGACTAAAAGTCAATATTTACATACAAGGAAAATCACAGTTGAAGCAGTGGCTAATTCCGGGTATGTATTTAGTCGATGGGAAGGTGCGGTTACCGGAACTTCCAGAATTTCTGAGTTTACTATTTTATCAGATGTTACCGTAACCGCTTATTTTGGGTTTCATGATTCAAGTCCTCCAGAGGTTACTGATTGTTATCCGCCTAAGAATGCACAGATGGTTGCAGTAAACACGGATCTTGAATTTAAGGTTGTTGATAATGCATATGGAGTAAACCTTGCAACTCTGGATGTTTCAGTAGCTGGTACTAAAATTGTAAATAATGGTCAGGATCAAACAGGTGGATTAGTAACCTTGAATCCTGTAGATAAAGGATATAGGATAGTGTATTCACCCTCAGCAGATTTTAGTGCTTCCACTACGGTTTCAGTTAATGTAAAATCTAGTGATACTGCTAAGAATCCCAACTCGATGAATTATACCTATGAGTTTACAACTGGTACAAGCAGCATTGAAAATCAAACTACAGGTACTTTTATACCTTCTTCAGCCCGGGTGATTGTGCATGATTCAGGAGTAACTGTTACTATTCCTGCCAATGCCTTACCAGATACAACCGATATTACCATTGCTGTTCTTGATAATCCTCCTGCCTTACCTGATACCATAAATGGAGTAGGATTAACTTTTTATTTAGGACCTGCAGGTCTACAGTTTGATTTACCTGTAACCATTAGTTTACCTGTAAATAGTTCAATTCTGGAAGATGCAGGTGTATTTTCCATTAATGATTTAAAGATTTTTTGGTTTTCTACAGTCACTGGATTATGGGAAGAAATTGAGGTGGTTTCTGTTTCAGAATCAGAAGTGATTATTAAGGTTAACCATTTTAGTTATTTTACTCTTGCAACCTGGAAGGAAGCCTTAACTGTAAAGGGATTTGCAGAAATTTACAACTATCCCAATCCCTTTGATCCTGATGATCCCGATCCCCTAACAAGTTCAACTGTCATACGTTATGAATTGTCAAAAGATGCTGAAGTATCAATTAAGATATACGATGTTTCTGGATGTCTGGTTTATACAATTGAAGAGAATAAACAATGTTATAAATCAATAGAATATCAATCTAGTTGGGATGGCATAAACGATCAAGGTGAGATTGTAGCAAACAATGTTTATTTCTGTGTGATAGAATCCTCTACTGGAGATAGAGAGGTGAGGAAAATCGCAGTTTTACGCTAATCATTAAAAAAAAGTGAAATTATATGAAAAGAGTAATTAGAATTTCGAAATATTTGAGCTTAATAGTATGTATATTATTATTATCTCAAATTGTATCTGCTCAAGATGGTAAAGGGGGACAGGCAGGAGCATTCCTGAGAGTGGGAGTGGGTGCACGAGCACTGGGAATGGGAAAAGCTTTTACAGCTACAGCAAACGATGTAAGTGCTATTTATTGGAATCCTGCGGGTTTAGGGGGATTACAGTCTATTGAATTTATTGGAGCTTATAGTATTCTTTCACTTCAAAGAAGTTATAATTTTATGGCTGCTGGTTTTCCCACCAATTCCATGGGTACTTTTGGTATAAGTTGGATTAATTTTGGAGTTGGGGGTATTGAAGGGAGAGATTTATCAGGAAGAATAACCGATACATTTACAAATTCTGAGAATGCTTTTCTCTTTTCCTGGGGAGGAGAGTTAAGCAAACAACTATTTTTTGGTGCAACAGCTAAATATTTATCCCATAACTTATACAATAGTACTTCTACTGGATTTGGATTTGATGCAGGTATTTTATTTAGAGCTTCAGATTTTTTCAGTATTGGTGCAACTTTTCAGGATATCTATTCCCAAGTCAAATGGAATACTAAAAATGGGATTGAAGAGAAATTTCCTATGGCTAGTCGTATTGGGGTGGCAATTTCTCCAGTTGATCTTCCTTTTAAGGTAGGAGTTGATTATGTGCAAGTTCAAAATCAGACCGGGGAAATAAATGCTGGTTGTGAATTTGAAATGATCCAAAATGGTGGTTTAAGAGTTGGATTTAATAACGGCAGTATTGCTGCAGGTGGTTATTTTTCCCTGCCGGTTGAAAATTATAATCTTACTGCAAATTATTGTTTTGGTCAGGATCCAATTGACAAAACCTGGAGTCATAGGTTTTCTCTTTTAATAAAACTTGAAGGAGTTAAATTGTCAGTTTTACCTCCTAGGAGTCAACAGATACGGACTTCACAGGCTCCAAAAGAAAATATTGAGTACAGTAGAAAGAAAGATGATGATCTAAATTTAGATTATCTGAGCTCAACAGCTCGGGTTATCAAGGTTTCTACTCGATACCCAGATTATGCCATTATTAACGCTGGATTTAAATATGGAATAAAGAACGGACTTAAATTTGGTATTTACAGAGTCAAACAACTCGATGATATCGGAAATGAGGATAGAGTAAAGATTGGTGAAGTGCAAGTAGTAAAAGTTAAAGAAGATTTTTCTGCAGTAAAGGTTATAAGTATTGATAACGGATTGAAAATTGAAAATGGCGATGTATTATTGGAAATAAAGGGTGATCAGATTTCAAATTTTTTTGGTAATTGAAGTATCGAGAATTGATAAAAACATGATTTTTTTAATTTGATTTTTAAAATTCATAAATATTGAAATTTTAAATTATTTTTTAACTTCAATATTCCTTCCTATTGAGTTTTTTTTAATTTTTCAAAGAGAAAAAGGACTGGAGAATGAGCTTAAAGTAACTTTTTAATCTCAATTTTCCTTTTTTTATATACATCTGACTTAACTCATTTTTTTTGTTCCCTCTCTTTTGAAAGGAGAGGTGGAAAGTTTTTAACTGTTTATAAGTTAAGGATGTTGATTCATGCAGTTAAAGACCAAGAATTCTTTGTATTTTAATGGCATACATGTTTACCGGATTGGAGAGTTCATTGAATTTTTTTTCTATCCTTTATGGTGATCTTAGTTTATTTTTTTTAGTGCTTTCTCTCGGCAATGGATAGATAGTTAAAATGTGTAGTCAAAAAACCTGTGTATTTTTGCATCATTTTTTTAATCTGTTAATCAATTATAAAAATAAGAAATTTATAATTCTCATAAAAACAATGGTTTATATTGTTGATAATTACCTGGCATGAGTATTGCATTAAAAAAAAATTGATTGCGAATAACCAAAAAATTAATGGAGGTAAATATGCAAAGAATAATTTTAAAACAGCTTGTTATCTCAATACTACTGATAGTAATTATTGTATGTATTTTAGGGCTAATTATGCCAACTGAAACTAAAGCTCAATTAAAGGTTGGGAATTATTTTTCTGATACAAATAATATTCAAGATGATGAATGGGATTGGGATAACGATTGGGATGATGAGTGGTATGATGTTGATAAAATTAAACATGATATTCGATACAATCGGGTAGAAGGTTTGTATCTTGGATTTAATTTGAATAAAGAATATTGGCGTAAAGAGTATCCTGGTTATCCCTTTATTTTTGGAGGAGTTGGATATGCATTTGCAGGAAAATTGTTTCAATATCAGCTTGGACTGGAAAAAGGATTTTTTGAAGACTATTATTTGGGTTTTGGGGCAGAATTACATCTTAAAATGGATACTCCCGATAACTGGATAATGCCTCAGTGGGAAAATTCTTTAGCTGCCTTTTTAATAAAAGAGGATTTTCATGATTATTATCAGCAGGAGGGATTTAGTGGATATGTCACTCAATATTTTACTGAAATACTTAAACTAAAAGCATCTTATAATGTTGAGAGTTATGATTCAACAGAGAAAAATACAAATTGGTCTCTTTTTGGAGGAAAGAAAAAATTTAGAGAAAATCCGCCTATGAATGAAGGGGAACTTCATTCTATTAAAGGTGAATTGATATTTGATACAAGAAACAGCAAAAGCAGTCCTACCAGGGGATGGTTCATAAAATTTGAAGGAGAGCATGCTGGAAGTGATTTAAAGGGAGATTTCAATTTTGATAGATTTTTGTTAGATATCCGCAGATATCAGCCCTTAGGCTTTTCTGATGCTATTGATTTTAGAGTTCGGTTTGGCAGCTCTACAGGAGATCTTCCCTGGCAGAAGAGTTTTCATTTAGGAGGGATAAGTACTCTTCGGGGATTTAAATATAAAGCTTATCCCAATGGTCCCAATTCTATTGGTGGAAACAGAATGTTACTAGGACAATTAGAATACCGTCTTGGTATGGAAGATTATCCTGAAGAAATCGGACTTGGACTGCTAAATAGTTTTTATCTTATTCTTTTTGTGGACACTGGTTGGGTAGGTTTTGCTGATACAGATACAAAATTTTATAAAGGATTTAAACATCTGACTTGGTCGGATTTGAAAACTAATATAGGATTTGCTTTATCAAACAGCAGCGGGAATATTAGATTTCAAATAGCAAAACGTACTGATACTGGGGAGAATGCATTTGTTTTCAGTTTTAGGATTAGTCGTCCATTTTAAGAAAATGTTTGTAACATTAGTTATAATAAATCGTATAATGGGTGTATATTTTTTTTAAGTTTGGTTTAATATACTATTCTACTCTGGGATTAATTTTTAAACACGATTGTCTGTGTTTAGAGGGAGGTTAAAATGAAGAAAATTAGCATTTTTGTCATTTTTTTAGTCCAATTTTGTTTTATCAGTCATGCCTCGGCCCAGGATTGGGAAGTGAGAACTATTGAAAAGGAGTATGAGATCAGTGACAAAAAACCGTTTGAAGTGATAATTGATATTGATGCTGGAGAAGTAAATATAACAAAGAGTAACAAGAATAAAAGAGCAGTTGTTTTTATGGAGTATACAAAGGATGATTTCAGAGGTATTATACGATATGATAAAGAAAGTAATAGATTAAGAATTATACTTGATCATAAAGGATTATTTACAAAATATGATAACAATGATGTTGCAGAACTTGAGTTGAAGCTTCCTGCTGATGTTGAAATTTTTTTTGATACAAGAGTTAAGGCTGGTGAGGTTTTTATGGATATAGGAGGACTACGATTAAAGGAATTTATGATTAATAATTGGGCAGGTGAGATAGATATTAGTTTTAATGAGCCTAATTTAGAGATAATGGATTTTCTGGGAATTAAAACCCGAGTAGGTGAATTAACCTGTAGTAAATTGGGAAATGCACGATTTAAAAAAGCAGATATAAATGGAGGTATTGGTGAAATGAAGGTTGACTTTACTGGGGATCTTGTAAATAATTGTATGGCAAAAGTGGATCTTGATATCGGAGAGTCAAACATACAGTTGCCACGGGATATTGGAATCAAACTTAAATTTGGTGGTTGGAGTTTTCTTTCTGAGAAAAATATTGATTCTTATTTATATAAAAGAGGGGATACCTATTATTCAGAAGACTACACTACCAGTAAAGAAAAATTTTATTTAAGAGTTTCTCCGGGATTGGGAGAGCTTACTATAGAATGTTTTTAATATTTTTGGGAGGGTTTTATATGGTTAAGCAAAAGTTTTTTATAATAATTATTTTATTTCTTTTTTCTCTATGCCAGGCAGATGAAATTAAGAAAATTGAAGAGAGGAATTTTAGCTTAAAACCAGGAAGCCTAATATCTCTTACCGCAGATGAGGGTGATATAATAGTGAGTTCTTGGAATAAAAATGAAGTATATTTAAAAATGACCAAGAGAGCATGGGGACGCAGTAGAAAAGAGACAGAATATTTTTTAGATAATATTATTGTTAAAATTCAACAAACCCATGGTAAATTAACCATTAAGGAGGTTAAAAGAGATCGACGGGATTTTAGTTTCAGTGATTTATTTGATGGAGATTTTTGGGAAAGAGGTGGATATGGTACCTGTGTTGATTTTGAGTTAAAAGTACCGGAAGATATTAATTTGAAAATTGGTTGTGATGAAGGAGATGTGGATATTGATGGTATTAAAGGGGATTTAAGTATTGAAATTGATGAAGGGGATATTGATATTTCAAAAATTGTATCAAAGGACATTCAGATTTATGTGGATGAAGGAAATGTATATTTATCAGAGATAGATAATTCAGAAAAAGGTTTTCTCAACATTAAGACAGATGAAGGTGAAATTATAATTCAAGGAGGTAATTTGGGAGAAGTAGATATTGATTCTGATGAGGGTGATATTGTTATTAATACAGGATATTTATCCCGAAGCTGGATAGCAACCGATGAAGGTGATATAGAAGTATACTTTCAACCCATTCAAAATGCTGATTATAGGTTTGAGACAGATGAGGGAGATATTGAAATTGCCATACCTGAAGATTCAAATATTGATGTAAGACTACAGACAAGTGAGGGCAGGATTGATACAGAGTTTGATTTGGAAGTTTATGACAGAGATGAAGGAGAAGCTGTTGACGGAGTAATTGGTAAAAATTTGAGTTATTTAAAAGCTTATACTGATGAAGGATATATTGCTTTATTGAAGAAAAAATAAAATCAATAAGACTTAAAAGATCACAAAGGATATAATTTATTGATTGAGTAACTTTAATAAAAATATAAGGAAGATGTAAGATGAAAAAATACTCCTTTTTTATTTTATTACTATTATTTACATCCATTTTTGCAGAAGATAAGACAATGATTGAGCTGAGCAATTTTAGATATCGTGATTTTGCTTATAGAAATTTTTATTTGGAAAAGAAAGTCAGTATTAGAATCGAATGTTTTGGAATGGGTGAACGCTGGCAAGATGAAATGTTTGCTCATGGTTGGATTAATAATCTAAAAACCAGGGAGGTAGCCTGGAGGATGAATACAGATAATTCCAGAAGATATAAAACAAAATATATGTGGAAATATGACAATAAAATTGAATTGTCTGAAGGTTATTATCAAGTATGCTATTCAGTTTCTCCCAGTAATCCCTGGAGAGGTGATTATCATGATTTAGGTGATTTTTTAAATGATTTATTTAGCGGATTCAGTAATAAAAGTTGGAGAAAAAGTGCACGAGAGTGGGGAATAAAGTTAAGTGTGACTGAAGGTGAGGAAAAATATATAAAAACAGAAGGTGTCTCATTTGATGATAACAGTATAATAAGTATTGCTCCTTTAGGGGATAATGAATTTAGAAAACAAGGATTTTCGCTGATCAATGATACAAAACTTAGAGTTTATGCAATTGGTGAAGGGGATGATGGAGAGATGTATGATTATGGTTGGATTGTAGATGGTACAACTGGTGAACGCGTTTGGAATATGGATTATCATGAAACTGGATGGGCTGGTGGCGCTAATAAAAACAGGATTATTGATAAAGTAGTTTACTTTAAAAAAGGTGATTATTTAGTTTATTTTGTAACTGATGGTTCTCATTCTTATGAAGAGTGGAATAGATTTCCTCCCTATATTCCACAATATTGGGGAATAACCTTGTGGGGTTCGGAAAAAGATATTGCTTTGGAAAAGATAGTTAAACCATTTGATGATGAGAAAAATCAGCATGTAATTGTTGATTTAACACGTGTAGGTGATAATAGATTAAAAGAAAAAGGTTTTACTTTTAATAAGCCAGTCAAGTTTAGAGTTCGTTGTCTGGGTGAATATGGATACAGTGGAAGGTTTGTTGATTATGGATGGATAATTAATGCTGACACCAGAGAGGTTATTTGGGAAATGACTCGGATGAATACAGAATATGCAGGAGGAGGGAAAAAGAACAGAATGTTTAATGGTACACTAACTTTTGATCCAGGCAATTATATAGCTTTTTATAGAACTGATGGCTCTCATTCATATAGAGACTGGAATGTTGGGCCTCCTTATTATCCAGAAGCCTGGGGAATAAAAATTTTTGTTACTGATGAAGACTTTAATCCTGATTGGGTAGGATATTACAGAGAAGACAGAGATCAGACTGTTATAGTTGATATTACCCAGGTAGGGAATAGCGAGAATATTTCACGTCAGTTTGATATTGAAGAAGAACAGGATATACGGATTTATGCCATTGGTGAGGGAGATGATGATGATATGTATGATTACGGACGAATAGAGGATGATAGGGGAAGGGTAATTTGGCAAATGGAGTATTGGAATAGTGATCATGCTGGCGGAGCATCAAAAAATTTGGTTGCAAACAGGGTAATAAGAATGAAACCAGGTACCTATACAGTGAGATTTCGTTCTGATGGTTCTCACTCCTTTAATAATTGGAATGATGATCCTCCCAGAGATGTTACCAAGTGGGGGATTACAGTGTATAGGGTAGAAAAGTAAGGTACGGATTTTTTTATCAAACAACAATTTGAAGTAAATAAATTTTTACAGGATTAACAGGATAGATATTCTGTAAATCCTGTTTTTATTTATTTCATTGTTTATATTATTTCCCAGGTTTTTAGAGGTCTTTTATTTATATCTCGTGATCCATGTATCACAGTAATGATTTGAACGACATCCTGATGAATTCGATATATGATTCGATAGTTTTGAAATAACAGTTCTCGGATATTTGGATCATTGGCTTCAGGAACCTTTCGTCCAATTTCTGGAAAATTTTGAAGCTTATCTACTGAATTTAAGATTTTTTCAATAAAGCTTGTTGCATATAATTCGGAATCCTTTTCGATATATTCGCGTAAAGATTCAAGATCATCAAGTGCTGGTAAAGTCCATTTTAATTTCATTTTCTTAGAAACTTTTTCTTAATTTCTTTTTGAGAAACCAATTTCCCTTCATCTGCTGCTTTTATGCCTTTATCAATTTTTTTTCTGACATACATTTCATACATTACATCATCCCAGGTAGCTTCATCAGGAAGTTTATCAATTAGCTTTTTAGCTTCTTCTTTTACAATTTTCATTAATATATCCTTCAATTTTATTATATCATTACTAAAATACTAAATATAAATTTAATTATCAAATCAAATTTTTATTATAATTTTACTCCTGCATCTCAAGTTGTGAGTTTTATTCTACCAAATTTGTTTTTCACCTTTGGATTATTATTTAGTAAGGTGAAAAACGCGGCTTCAGGTAGTAAATTTAAAAACTGTTTATTTGTTTTCGATCCCCTAAATCCTGACAGGATTTAGAATCCTATCAGGATTAAATTAACAAACGAAAAAATGACTTTTTTAGACAATTCCAGGATTAATATTCAATTGATTTTTCAGATTTTCTTCACCAGACTTGGATTCTCCATTTTATGATCGTTTCGGAAATTAGTGAAACGGTTTCCGAAACCACATCTTTACCATACTTTCCAAACATTACTGCAGAGATTGCTTGTGCTTATCTCTGCAGTAATCTGAATTATTTAAGTATAGACTTTTTAGGCAATCCCAGGA
>CAYUAG010000080.1:5099-18347 GCA_964442615.1 uncultured bacterium | reverse complement strand
CTTCTGAAAAACATTATCCTTATCTTGGATTTCATCAAGAACTTGATCTTTTTCTCCATTAAGAATATGTCGAGTAATTTCTTTGGTTTCAATAATATATTCTATAATCATTGATTTAAGAATATTGATCTCTTCTTGTTCAATGACTGGATTATTTTTAGCTAACTCTAAAATTTCAATAAATTGATCCCTTTGTTGATCAAATTTTTGTAATATTGAAAAATCTTTTTGAGAACAAGCATTAGTAATCTTACTTTCGAAATTATTTAATTCGTTAAGTAACTCATTATTAAATTGTTTTTCAGGAGAATATCCTACAAGTATTCTACTTAATAATTGTGCATTTTTCTGAGTAAAGAAAAAAAGCAAACAAATAACTATTAGAAAAACAACAATTGATAACCCAGGAATCAATAAAATTTTTTGGCGAAATTTCAATCTTTTTAACATAGCTTTCTCCCCAATTGCATTAAAACTCACTCTACTTCTTCATCAACAATAAAATTTGGATCTGTTAATATTTTCTCTATATCTAAAATAATCAAATGATCAGATGTTATTCCCTGTACATAACTACTTCTTTTATCTTTCACAGAAATTAAATCTCCTTTGATATTATTAATAGATATCATTTTTACACCAAGTATTCGATCAGCAAGAATACCCATTTTCATTTTATTTTTTTGAACAATCAATACTCTATTAAGATCAGTAAGTCCTTTCTCAGGTAGATCAAAAAATTTTTTAATATCGACAATAGAAATTATCTCTCCCCGAAGATTAGTTATCCCTTTAACAAAATTTGGAGTACAGGGAACAGTAGTAAAATCTTTCATCGAATAAACTTCTTTAATATAGGAAGATTCAATACCATACTTTTCATACGATAACAAAAATTCAATAATTTCAACAGTTGATTCATCAACTGATTCTTTCTTTTGTTCTTCTGCTAATAATTTAGCTCTATATTTTAAAATCTCATTATCACTTTTATTAAATAAATCATTAAATGTATCATCCAATGAATTGTTTTTATAGTTATTATTAATCATAGAGTAATCCTTTTACTATTAAATCAAAAAAAGAATAGTGATATAATATTCTTTTAATTAAATCGCCTCTTTAACAAAATTAATTAGTTCCTTAAGCCTACCTGCAGTAATACCTTCACTTTCGGGTAATATATCATCATTGTTATATAAATTTAATAAAGATAAAACATTTTCATAATATTTATTAGATTCCTTTAACTTACCTTCTTGTCTGTTAATATTTCCTAACATATAATGTGAAATTACAAAATCAGGATCTAAATAAATCGCCCGTTTTAATGATTCTTTTGCTTCCATAAACTTACCCTTTTCTTGTAAAATAATACCATGAAAATAATGATATATAGGATCCAACTTTTCTTTTTGTAACGATAACTCACACCATTTTAAAGCATTCTCAATATCACCAAGATTTGCATAACATTTAGAAATAAGTATCATTTTATCTGCGCTCATATTATCTTCAGCAATTTTTCTCAATAATTCAATGGAAGAAGAATACTTACCTTGTTTATAAAATTCTAACGCTTCTTCATATAGTATAATTTCCTCTGGATAGCTTTTTTCTTCCTCGACATTTTCACTCTCGTTTGATGAGATAACTGCTGGCAAATTATCTTTTAATAAACTTTCAAATATATCTTTTTTATAAATGCGTGGTATTTTATCATCATTGTTAATTAATTCAGTATCAAAATTTATATCTTTTTCAGTTAGTGAATATTTAATCTTTTGAGGAATGAAGGTAGTTATATCACTATCATCAAAACCAAAATTACTATCTTTCCTGTATAATATTGCCCCTGGAAAAGTAACAGAAATATAATCGGGAAACAAAATATGTGAAGTTTCACTTGCACCAACTATTAACCACCCATCATCATGTAAGGTATGGTAAAATTTTTCTCCAATTTCCCTTGTAGATTTAGGCAAAAAATACATTAATACATTCCGACAAAAAATTAGATCCATATCATGAAACTGATTATTGAATGAAGGATATCCACCATTAACTAAATTAAGATAAGAAAAGTGAACCAATTTTTTAATATATGGTTTAATCTCAAATAAATTATCATCAACTTTTTTGAAATATTTATTCTTAAACCAATGTGGTGTTCCTCGGAAAGACCAAGACCTGTATATACCAACTGAAGCTTTCTGTAAAAACTCAGGATTTATATCAGTACCATATATCCTAATTGACCACTCATCAAAATCCGGAATTAAACGAGTAAGTAATATCGCAATGGAATATGGTTCCTCACCAGTACAACATCCTGCACTCCATATTTTCAAACTTTTGTTTGTTTTACTATGTTTTTCAATCAAATTAGGCAGTACTTTTTTTTCCAAAGCATCAATTGTTTTTTGTTCTCGCAAAAAATATGTTTCTCCAACCGTTAATTTCTTAGCTAATATCTCAATCTGATTCTTTTTAAGAGGAGAAGATATTATCCATTTAATACATGTTTCTACATCGTCAAAACCAAAATCTGAGGATGCCTCCCTAATTGATTTTAACAGATCCAACCATCTTTCTTTTGGGTAGTATAATCCCATATGTTCTTTAATAAAATCACTAAGTTTAGCAAGTAATGAATTTGGAATCCGCTTACTCATTATTAATCATTTCTTTTTTATTGATTTTTTACTTTTCTGATTCTTTTTCTCTGTACTTTTTTCCTTAATTTTTTTCTTAGTACTTTCCTTTTTTATAGTCTTTTTTTTAGGAGACTTTTTCATAGTAATCGTTTTCTTTTCATTTTTCTCGAGCTTTTTCTTTGTATCCAGGTGTTTTAATAAAGTGTATATCTCTTGTTCTTCATCTAAGGAAAGTAATTTACTTAAGTCATTGATGTAAATAATATCTCCTTTTAATTTCAATATTCCATCTACATGAGGAATTCCTGGAAGCACATTTTTCCTATCAATAATTTCATCTACTGGAATCTCAATTATTTCATCAACATTATCAATTATAAGAGCAATTGATAATTGTTTCACTTTTCCAATTATCAGAAAATCATTAACACTTACTTTTTTTCCAGGAAATCCAAACCTTTTTCTTATATCAATGACCGGCATAACATCTCCTCTAACATTAACAACACCTAAAACAATTTCAGGAGCATTAGGAAGGGATGTTATTTCCACTGATCTTGTTATTCTATTGATATTAGACACATCAATAGCAAATTTATATCTGTTTAATTCAAATAACAAAAAATAATTATTTTCTTTTTCCAATTATTTTCAACTCCAAAAAATTTTAAAACTTAAATAGTTACTCTTATTTATTGTCGAGAATTTCTTTTACAACCTTAACCACTTGATGTACATCAAAAGGTTTTGTAATATATACTTCTGCATTAACTTCCTCAGCTAATTCAATATCTTTATCAGCATCTTTTGCAGTAAGAATTATTATAGGAACATCTTGTAACGGTTTATAAAATTTTATCAATCTGGCAGCAGTAAGACCATCCATTCGCGGCATAACAACATCTAAAATAATTAGATCAGGATGGTTGGCTTTAGCCTCATCAACTCCTTTGAGGCCATCTTCAGCCATTAGTATTTCAAAACCCTCTCTCTCTAAAAACTTTGATAAGAGCATTCTTATACCTGGATCATCATCAATTATAAGAATTTTCGAAGACAATTATATTCTCCTTTTTAAACTTGCTTTCAAATTGAATAAAATTGATTTCAAAAATAAATCAATTTGTTATAAAAACTCTTAAAACTATCTCTTTTTATTTTTGCAAATCCTATGCCAAGATATCGCTTTAAATTAAGAAATTTTCTATAGGTTATATCGGATATTATTCAATTGTATAAAACATCTATTATAGGGATTTATACATTGATAAACTCTAAAATTCTCAATGCACATTCTTTTCCTTTCTCTCCTACTTCTAAAACAGGACCAACACAGGAAGGACATCCTATCTTACATCCACAGGATTCAATTAAATCTTTGACAGCTTTTAATAAATCTTGATGAATTCTAAATAATTTTTTACTGTATCCTACACCTCCGGGAGTAAATTCATAAATATAAATAGTTGGTTTCTGAGAGAAAGGGGATTTAAGCATAGGAATGGTTCTCAGATCTTCCGGATCAGTCATTACCCAAATAGCTGCTACATTATCAAATACATTAGCTAGAGCCGTCAAACCATTAGCTAATTTTGTATCGGATAAATCAAGTTTTTCAATTGAATTATCATCAAGTTCCCACCAATAAGATGTAGTATGCATTGACATTTCAGGAAGGTGAATTTTCCCTGAACCTACATTTTCATGGGTATTAAATTTTATTTTTTTATATAGAGTAGCAATAGTTGTTACACTTACTTCTCCATGAGCTTTTTTACCTCCAGGTATTGATTCAGATTCAAACTCTTCAATTACTCTGATATCAGTTTTGGTTTGAGCATCTGTATAATAATCGACATTTACTCTTTTTACATATGCTTTACGCCTAGCCCAATCTAATTTATCAACATGATACTGAATACTTTCATGTATATAGATGGCCTCATCATGAACAAGTATAGGAGCACTAAAAAGATCTACTTCACCAACCACTCTCTCCCTCTCAGTTTTGTCAATTATTACTACATTATCTGGGGCAGCGCTTCTTAAACTTATTTCTTCCGCAGGATAGGTTTCAGTTGACCAATGATATTGTTCACCTGATTTATGCAATACATTATGTTCTTCCAGATATTTAAGAAGTTCATCCGTAGCATCAATACCAAACTGTTCACCTTCCTTAAAAGGAAGTTCAAATGCAGCACACTTAAGATGAGATAGAAGAATAATTAAATTATTGGGATCAATTACTCCCGTTTCAGGAGATTTTTCAAAAAAATATTCTGGATGATTCATAATATATTGATCAATAGGGGCACTTGTTGCAACCAATACTGCACAAGATAGAGACCTACTTCTTCCTGCTCTTCCTGCCTGTTGCCAGGTGGAAGCAATAGTTCCCGGATAACCAGCCATTAAGACAGCTGAAAGCTGTCCAATATCAATTCCCAACTCCAGGGCATTAGTTGAAACTACTGCCAGGATTTCACCATTTCGTAGACCTTGTTCAATTTTTCGGCGCTGGTTTGGAAGATAGCCTCCTCTGTAACCACGTATCAATAAAGAAGATTTTTTTAATGATTTCATTGTATCTCGTAAATAGGTTAAAAGGACTTCTACTCTTAATCGGCTTCTGGCAAAAACTATGGTCTGCACTCCGGCAGAAAGAAATCTTTTTGCAATATTTTTAACCTCTTTGATAGAAGATTTTCTGATACCCAGCTCCATATTAATTACAGGTGGATTGTAGAAAATAAAATGCTTTTCTCCCTGAGGAGCACCATTTTTATCTATCAGTTCAACCTCTTCTTCAATAATATTTATAAAATGCTGTTTTGGATTAGCTATAGTTGCTGAACAACCGATAAATTGAGGATTAGAACCATAAAAAGCACATATTCGTTTCAATCTGCGTATTATATTTGCCAGATGACTTCCAAAAACACCACGATATGAATGTACTTCATCGATTACCACATACTGAAGATTATCAAAAAGATTCACCCATTTTGTATGATGAGGCATAATTCCTTGGTGCAGCATATCAGGATTGGTAACCACAATATGACCTACTCTCCGAATTGCTTTCCTGGCTGATACAGGAGTATCTCCATCAAAAGTATATGTTTTAATGTCTACTTCAAGTTTAGTGATCAAATCATGCAGTTCTGTAACCTGATCCTGAGAAAGCGCTTTCGTAGGAAATAAATATAAAGCACGGTTCTTAGGATTTTTCATAATTGATTGAATAACAGGAAGGTTATAACATAATGTTTTTCCTGATGCTGTAGGAGTAACCACAATATAATTTTTACCACTAAAAGCTATCTCCAATGCTTCAGCCTGATGACTGTAAAGTTTTTTTATCCCTCTTGCTTGTAATGCTTCACATAATGATTGATCAAGTGATTGAGGAAATGTTGAAAAAGAAGCTTTTTGAGCAGGTAATTCCTTCCAGTGTGACACATTTGCCATAAATTGTTTAGAATTTTTTAAAAAATCTATACTTTGTTCAATATTCATTACTAACCTTTTTTATAAAATTATGGAACAAAAATTGATTCTTTGCATAAAATGTAATATAGTATAAACAGGCATTAATTTCAATCATTAAGGAGAAATATTATGAAAAAGAACTTGCAATATCTAATTGATTCACTATTGACAATTCTATATTTTTGTACTATTCCCTTCCCAGCACTAGCTCAGGAAAAATATACCCTTGAATATAAATTCAAATTAAATGACCAACTTCAATACAAAACAGAAAAACTAGATACTATGAGCAGTTCTATGCCTGATGGTCAGGAGATAACCAGAAAAATTACCTCATTTAGTCTCAAAACCTTAACTATTACAAATACTCCCCCTGACAATCCCTTTGCTGCCTCCATTACTATTGACAGCACCTGGTCAGATTCAGAGAGTGATAATGATTTTGAAGAAAGAGATAATCGTCCAGGTGGCCGTAGAGCACGAATATCCCTGAGAGAGGAAAACCAAAATTTCACATTCAATAAATACGGAAAATCAACCACTGATGAATCTATAGTATCTCCTCTGATTATCCCTCTTCCTGAAAAGCCAATATCAATTAATGATCAATGGAACTTTACCATAACTACTGATAGAAAAGGTAGATTTCAAGCAGAAATTACTATTACTGGAAAATGTCTTCTCTATGATGTTCAACAAACCAAGGGAAATAATATTGCCGTGATTATTGTAGACTCAAAAACCACAGGACAGGGGAAATTTCAAATCAAAACCCAGGATCGTGAAATTTCAGGTACTAATAGAAGTTCGGGTACTGGAAATTTTTTGGTCTACTTTGATATTGATAATGGTAGAATTAATGAAATTATTTCCGAAGAAAAATCCGAGTCTGCAACAGAGGGTTCCGCTTTCTCTTCAAATATGAGTAGAACTTCAAAATCTACTACCAAGTTGATTAATAAATAAAGTATATTTAATAAGAAAGAAGAGCACTTAATAAATTTTTCATCTTCCTTTAGTTCTCTTCCTTTTGTTTGAATTTTTTAGAATATTAAAGTCTGATCTTAAAAAGGACCATATTACTGCATTGGAAATGCTCCTTTATGAACATTTTCCAGAAAATGGACAGCAGAAAAGAGTCAACATAATTGTTTACTCAAAAAATTTGTTGACAAATCAATAATATAAATTTGTCAAATGCAATACTCCCTTATCAGTCTCCTTATTCCTTTAATCACCCTCCTCAGAAAATTCAATAGTTTTAACTTCCGGTAAAAATGAAAAGCCAGATTCTTGAATTGCTTTATAGAATTCTTTAACCTCTTCATCGAACAGTTTATTATATCTATCCAAAGCTTTTTTCAAGCTCTTCTCGGCTCGTTGTAAATACTTCATTTGAGAATCAGTAGGTTTATCAAATGAGGAGCTTAACGATCGTGAAACATACCAGAAATCTCTCAGAACATAATCTCCACCTGTTATCCCCTGTTTCTCATCCGGAATTCGTATGAAAAGTTTGGTTATCTTTTTTATTTCCTTTTTTAATGTCTGTGCAGTTTTTATCAATTTTTTGGAAGTGCTATCCTCTTTCTCTTTTGATTTCTCAATAATTACATCGATTGTCTTATTGGTCTCTTTGATCCTGTCAATTACCTCAGCAATGAGCTCAATCTTTTTCCCAACTTGTACTATCATCTTATACTTTTCTTTATACTCTTCTTCAGGAATATCCACTCTTGGATCAGGCAATACATTAACATTTTTGAAAACCTCATGATCTTTAAAAGCAATGTTTACAATATATTCCCCTGGTATCACTTCCGGTCCATAACTATCTCTATCTCCTCTTTCTTCTGAGAGAGAAGGTCGTTTAAAACCTTCTCTTCTGAGATTCCAATATACCCGATTTATTCCTCCTTCTGCTGAACCCTCAAAATCTCGTACTAACGTACTATCTCTATCATACACTCGTATCTTAACTTTTTTCTTCCCTTTTTTATTTTCATTATTCTCATCCTTATCCTCATTAAAAAGTTCAGAATTCAAATAATAGGTAATCATTGCCCCATAAGGTCTATTTTCTCCTTTAAATATAGCATCTGCCGGGAAATGATAACCTTTTGCCTGTCTATTTTCATGTAGATAAGTATCAGGAATCTTAAAAATATGCATAGGTTTATTTAACAATTGTTGGTTAATTTCTCTTAAAGGTTGGATATTATCAATAACCAGTACTGCTCTACCATGAGTTCCGAGAATTAAATCGTGTTCCCGGGAATGAATAACCAAATCACGTACTGGTACTGTGGGTACACTATGCGTCCATTTCATCCAGTGTTCACCATCATCAAAACTTATATATAATCCAAATTCAGTTCCTAAATAGAGAAGCTTTTCATTAACTGGATCCTGTCTGATTACATGGGCAAATCCCCAGACCTCATTTTTCTTCTCTTTTGCCGGATCATTTTCAGTTAAACTCTTCCATAGACGGCCATAATTTTCTGTTTTGTATACATAGGTCTCCCAATTACTTCTCCGGTGATCATCAAACACTGCATAAGCAGTAGCTGCATCAAATGGTGATGGTTCTATATGAGGACACCAGGTATGTAAGGGAATATCTGGAATGTTTTTTACCACATTTGTCCAGGTCTTTCCATTGTTCTTTGTGATCTGTACATTCCCATCATCAGTTCCTACCCAAATCACACCCTGCTTAACCGAACTGGGAGAAATTGTAATAATTGTGGTATGATTTTCAGCTCCGGTTACATCATAGGTCAATCCCCCACTCTCATCCTGTTCCTGTTTACTGGGATCATTAGTGGTAAGATCAGGACTAATCACTTGCCAGCTCTCACCTTTATCAGTACTTTTATGGACAAATTGACTGCCATAATAAATCGTACTGGGATCGAAAGGATCTATTGCGATGGCTGCATTCCAATTAAAACGAAGTTCAATCGAATCAACAGGAGCTGGAGGACGAATATCTCTTCTCTCACCGGTTTCAATGTTAAAACGCATTAAATAACCTTGTTGAGACATGGAATATCCTGCCTTGGGATTCTCCGGATCACTCAGAGTAGCAAATCCATCACCATAACCAACTTCTATCCAATGATAATTTCTTATACCACCTTCTTCCCAAAGATAGGCAGGTCCTCGCCAGGATCCATTATCCTGCATTCCACCATAAATATTATAGGGTAATTGATTATCTACATTAATATGATAAAATTGAGCAACCGGGATATTATTTATAAATCTCCATGATTTACCCCGATTATAACTTATAGCTACACCACCATCATTACCATCTATTAAAAAAGAACCATCCTCTGGATGAATCCATAAGGCATGATGATCTGAATGGATCCTGGAAGGAATAGATTCAAATGATTTCCCTCCGTCTTGACTTACGTTTAGACGTGTTTGAAGGGAATAAACTCTGTTTTCATTCTCTGGATCTACTCTGATATCAGCATAGTAAAAAGGTCTGGAATTAACTCCTGGCTCTTTATTCACAATCTTCCAGGATAATCCGCCATCATCTGACCGACATAAAGAATTTTTTTCAGCTTCAATCAAGGCATACACAACCTTGGGATGATTACTTGCAATTGCAATACCTATTCTACCCAAATCCCCTTTTGGTATACCATCTTTGGAAGTAATCTCCTTCCAATTTTCGCCTCCATCATAGGTTACATACAAACCGCTCCCTGGTCCTCCTGATTTAAAAAACCAGGGCCAGCGTCTATGCTGCCAAAAAGCAGCAAAAAGTTTCTTTGGATTTGAGGGATCCATAACAAGATCAGCACATCCGGTTTTTTCATCGATATACAGTATTTTTTTCCAGATTTTCCCTCCATCTGTTGTTTTATATACTCCTCTTTCAGAATTCTCACCCCAGGTCGTTCCTAAAGCACCCGCATAGGCAATATCAGGATCATCAGGATGTAGTACTATTCTGTGAATTTTTTCTGTATTTTTTAGGCCTATACATTTCCAGGTTTTACCTCCATCCATGCTTTTAAATGCTCCATTTCCTACTCCAACACTATTTCGAGGATTACCCTCACCTGTGCCAACCCATACAATACTTGGATTTTTCTGGAATACTGACACAGCTCCAATGGAAGAGACCGGTTGTTCATCAAAAATAGGCTCCCAGGTAATACCCAGGTTGGTTGATTTCCATAATCCTCCGGTTGCTGCTCCAACATAAATAATATCAGGATTGGAATGCACAACTGCAATATCAGCAATGCGTCCGCTCATTCCAGCCGGGCCTATAGCACGTGCTTTTAATCCTTTAAAGATATCTGCTTGAAAGGTATCATCTGCAGATACAGTTCCGGTAAAAATAATGATACATATAGTAACAGTCAGAATTTCTACAATTGATTTAAACCAATCTTTCATAACTTCCTCCTATAATTATTAACAATAAAATTCTAATTTATTAGCTAAAATTTATCATAGATTATTGCTGCTAGACACCAAGTACAAAATGACTTTACTATTTACCTTGTGAAATAACAAATGAAAAAATCTAATAAATTAAAATCCTATGTAATTAACTGATTTTTTATATTATTACAAAATACTCTCTCTATCTCACAGGGGAAACTCTCATAATTCCAGAAAAACAATTGCTAGTCCACTTAGACAAATCATGAAACCAGCTAGAGGATGAATATATCGTTCCATCTTACCCAGGGGAATAATATTAAATCCATAAAAAACAGCTATTACAACCGAAAGCATGGTAAGTATGGTAACCAGACCGAATACAACTGTAACCAGTATAAGCCCTGATATACTATTCTTAGCTGCAGGATACATAAGAATCGGTATCAAAGGCTCGCAGGGGCCAAAAACGAAAATGATAAAAAGAATCCAGGGGGTAATATTCGGTTTTGGTTCTTTATCATGGGTATGTGTGTGGTTCGTTTTATGAAAATGTTCATGTTTATGTTTTATCCCATTCGTATGAAGATGCAAATGGGCATGGGGTTTGTTCTGAATACTGCGGATCAGACCCCAGATAAAATAAATAAAACCAAATCCAATTATCATCCAGGCGGCAAAATCACCTCTTACTGATTCAAGGGATTCAATTTTTGAAAGTGCAACTCCCAGAATCACACCAATTATTCCTATGATAACTGAACTTCCAACATGTCCCAGACCGCATAAAAAAGTTATTAAAGTGGTTTTGGTAATACTCCATCTTCTAGCTCTGGCAATCATGATAAAGGGCAGATAATGATCAGGTCCAAAAATTGTATGTAGAAATCCCAGGGAAGCAGCTGTTCCCATCAGCACCATAATTTCATTTGACATAAAAAACCTTTTGAAATAACAACATAACCTAAGATAAAAAAATTCATTTATTAATGCAAGATTTTTCAGTTATTTAAAAAATAATTATTGACTTTTTAAGCTAAGTTTATTAGTTTTTTTGCATGATAATCATTTTTTTAGCACTATTTCTGACCTGGATTATTCATAAATAATTGTAACTAAGCCACTAAGTCACAAAAAAACAAATGAATAGAAAAAATTTAATTATAAAGATTATTTTATGTATCATCAAACATCATTAATCCCAATTTTCTTGATACTTAGTATTTTTTAGCCTTGGTGGCTATGAATTATTCAGGCTAAATTAAAATTTAAATCGAAATTATTAAAAAATTATTTAATAAAAAAAAGGAAAAAAAATGAGTGTAAAAGCATTTCAGGATTTTTATCCGGAAAATTTAAGCTACTGCTATGGCTGCGGCCGCCTCAACCAACACGGTCTGCATATCAAAAGCTATTGGGATGGGGATGAAACTGTGGCTCATTTCACACCTCGAGACTACCATATCGCTATTCCCGGATATGTCTATGGAGGTCTTATTTCATCCTTAGTGGATTGTCACGGTACCGGAACTGCTTCAGCAGCAGGGTATCGAGCTGAAGGACGAGAAATGGGTACAGAACCAGCCCTACGATATGTAACTGCATCCTTAAAAGTAGATTATCTTCATCCAACTCCCCTGGGGATAGAATTAGAAATACGGGGAAAGATTAAAGAGATCAAGGGACGAAAAGTAGTGGTAGCTATTAAAGTAATAGCAGAAGGGAAAGTATGTGCCCAGGGTGAGGTTATTGCAGTGCACATGCCTGAAGGTATGCTGCCAGGAGATAAGGAAGCCTGAGCTTTATTTTTTTGAAAGCATATTATTTTTAAGAAAATGAATCTATGTTATTTAATCTATTTTGACAGGATTTACAGGATATACAGGATTAAAACTAATAACAAAAAACTATATTTTATATTTAGTAGACCAAAATAAATATCATAAACAAAAAAGGTTAAATAAATAAAGAGCTAATTTATAAATCTTGTAAATCCTGTTAATCCTGTTAATCCTGTTTAAAAAATTTAAGGATAATAATTATAAAGGAAAAACTATATGCAAATAACAAAAAGACATCTTGATTTTCTAACTCCGAAACCAGAAATACATAGTCGAATTAAAAAATTTCAATCAAAACTCCAGGAATCAACCTTTGATATTGCCTGGATTGAATACGCTGTAGACCTTACCTATTTTACTGGTTCTTCTCAATCAGGAATACTATTAATTCCCTCTACCAGTGAACCGATTTTTTATGCGAAAAAAAGCCTGAGCAGAGCAGAAAAGGAATCATCCCTTAATGTAAAGCCTTACCCGGGTCGAAAGGCACTTATCAGAGAAGTTAAAAAAATGAGTGAAAATTCCGGAAAAATTGGCCTCTCTTTCGATGTTACCCCTGCTTCACAGTACCTGTGGCTGAAAAATAAACTTGCTTCCCATAAGATTGAAGATATCAGCATGATAATCAGACTACTTCGAGCAGTTAAAAGTACCTGGGAGATCCAACAAATCCAAAAAGCTGCCCAACAGGCTGATACAATTTTTCAGGAAGTGGCTCAGTTTATTCACTCTGGCCAAACCGAACTTGAGACCAGTGCTCGCATTGAAAAACGTATGCGCGAACTAGTTCATTCCGGTGTTCTCCGCATACGAGGATTCGTATCTGAGCTTACTAT
>CAYUAG010000080.1:0-5089 GCA_964442615.1 uncultured bacterium | reverse complement strand
TGAAAATAAATCCATGTTCTTCCACGCAGAACATCCATCAACAACTCAGAGCAATACTGAAAAGGTTGCCGGGGTTGTTACAGATATGGTTCTTAATGAGAGTGAAAACAAGGTCTATGCAGTTATGGAAGTCCTTGACACTCCTTATGGAAGAATCGTTGATACATTACTTCGTGCTGGTTGTGGCATTGGTGTATCAACAAGGGCTGATGGTGAACTTGAAGAAGCTTTGGATGAAGATGGTAGTGGGTATCAAAGAGTGGTCCCGGAAAGTTATCGTTTCGTGACTATTGATTTCACTGCTGATCCAAGCACATTCGGTTCTGAGCTTCCTATTATCACTTTGGTTTCAGGTGAAACAGCCCTGTATCCCATGAATTTCGACGGCCCTTCTGGTGGTGAAGGACCTTTTCCCTCCTCTCCCACCGGAGCAGGATGGAAAAAACTGGAGAAAGGCAACACTGTACTGGTTGATATTGTTACCTCTTACAATGGATATTACTCTGATCAAACCCGCACTTTTTTTCTTGGTAAAAAACTCTCTCCATCTGCTCAGGAGGCTTATGATTTCTGTCAGAAAGTATTAAATAAACTGGAAGAACATCTGAAGCCTGGAAATACCTGTTCTGAAATTTATGCCAAAATATACAAGTGGGCTGATAACCAAGGATTACCTGAAGGTTTTATGGGATATGGAGAAAACCGGGTGAAATTCTTTGGTCATGGAGTGGGTCTGGAACTGGATGAATTTCCCATACTGGCCAATAAAATTGATCTGAAACTAAAATCTGGAATGGTGATTGCCATAGAACCAAAGGCTTATTTAAAAGGAATTGGAGCCCTGGGTCTGGAAAATACCTATGTCATTACTGATTCTGGGTATAAGTGTCTGTGTCAGGCTGACCAAGATATTGGATTTCTTTCCTGAATAATAAAAAATTACTGACTTGTCAGTCTTCGACAAGCTCAGACTGACAAGTCAAATAACAATTAATGAGAGTTATAATAATAAGGAGTACACCATGGCCAATCAAAATTCCAAAAAATCCAAAAGCAAAGCAAATCTGCTGGTTATTCTGATTATCATCATTATCCTTGCTCTGCTGGTTATCTGCTTCAAAGACCGTATATTCACATCTGACACAAAAGCAGAAGGTTCCCTGCTGGTAACAGGTAAAGGGACAGATTTGTATTATGTGTACAATTCTAAAGATAACCAGAAAATTGATTTTATCTCTACAGGTAAAACCATGTCTTTGCCAGTAGGAAAATACAAGGTAACCTTGCATAATATCGGACCTGAAATTACGGTTAAAGGAGACGATATGACTGTACTGCATACTGGTGTGCTTTTAGTAGAAGGTCAAGGATTGAATCTGTATGAGGTCTGGGATGAAAAAAAGAAAACTAAATTGAATTTTACCTATACTGGCAAGGGTTTTGAATTCTTTCCTGGGAGCTATACTATTATTCTTAATAACATTCCCCAAAAACTCACTGTTAAAGCTGAAGATACCACCTGGATTGCAACAGGACGCTTATCAGTAACCGGCAAACCGGAAACGCTGTACTATGTGTATGACCAGACCGGGGATAATCAGCTCCAATTTACCTATACAGGTAAAGAGACTGAACTCTTTCCAGGAAAATATTGGATTAGAGTGGATAAGGATAAAAAGCAGATTGATATTGTAGCTGGTGAAGTCACTGAGGTTGCCTTTTAAATTATTCATTTAATTAATGATAACACCAGTACAAAGGGATTATCAGAATCATAAGGAGATCAATATATGATATGTAATCAAAAAATAATCAATTTTACTGGATTATGTCTTATAATCCTTATGGCAGTATGGGGGTGTAAAGACAATAAGGGTATTACTGATTCGCAAGTAACAGTGGGTGAAGGATTTCTGACTAGGCTGCCTTTAAGGGCAGAGGACTTTTATCTATTTGTGAACCTGGGGCATTTGAATCCACCCGGTCACACCTTTCCTTCGGATCACGGCGGTTTTTATCTGACCAACTGGGAGCAACCAGTACCTGTATTTTCTCCGGCTGACATGCAGGTAACCAGGATCAGCAGGGTGGAACATGTAGAGGATGAATTTTTTGATT
This sequence comes from uncultured bacterium, assembly GCA_964442615.1. Lineage (GTDB taxonomy): Bacteria > Zhuqueibacterota > QNDG01 > QNDG01 > CAYUAG01 > CAYUAG01. The sequence continues at coordinate 2,971 of CAYUAG010000080.1, read as the reverse complement.
TTGATATGACCCTGTCAGTGAACAAAGGCGAATTTGAAATAGTTATAGGACATTTAAATGGCATTCATGCTACTGTACTGGCACAGGCACCTGCTTTTGATACGGGTGACTGTACCACCTATTCCACAGGAGGGGATACTTACACCCGCTGTCAAGTGTGGACAGATATTACTGTGTATGCTGGGGATACCCTGGGTACAGCCGGAGGCAATCCAGGCCAGTTTGGATTGGATTTTGGAACTTTTGATCAAAATGTGCAGATTACATTTGCCAGCAACCGTTTCAGGGATTACAAGTATCCACATACGGTTTCCCCTCTCGACTATTTTACAGAGGAGATACAATCTATCCTAATTCCTGTATGCGGAGACTATGTCTGCGGTGTTCCTCAGTTTCGGACTATGGAGCCTATAGGAGGAACAGTTGAATATGATCTGTTAGATAAAGCCCGGGGGCTCTGGTTCAAACAAGGAGAGCCTACTTTTCCGGAAGATCCCCACCTGGCCCTTATTTACTGCAATGTAGAACCGGATGTACCCGTTTTCTCTGTAGGAACATCTATTCCTGATTTAACAACCGGATTATACACCTTTACTCCTGCGGACACCGGGAGAAAGAACCGGTTGTTTGAGGATGTGGAACCGGATAGTGTGTACCATTATGAAATCAGGGACCGCTGTACCAACGCACCTGATATGGAGGCAGTGATACTTTTGCAGTTACTGAATGCAACCACACTTAAGCTTGAAAAGCAGAATCCCTCGGACGGCCCACCCTGGTCCTTTACAGCCAATGCTGTGCAGTTCGTGCGGTGAAGGATTGGCATTTCTATAGAAAACTTTCTCTTCATTCCCAAACTAAAGTTTGGAATCCAAGGGAAAATTAACAGATTGTTTAATAAAAAATAGATAGAATTGTTAGCTATGATGTTCAACTAAATAGGATTGGATTCGATTTATAAATTTCTTTGCATTTTCAAATTGTACTTCTGCTTCTCCAGGAGTGACTATGTAAAAATCCTTGTAGTCACAATCATTTCGAAATTTATATGCTGTTGTTAATATCTTTGAATATTCAGTTTCAATATCCCCAGATTTAATAAAATGTTGATTAAAATATGCAATGATGCCTGAATGTTTACTTGAATCAAATTTTTTTAAGGCTAATAGAGATCGAACAGCATGAAATATTGCATAATATGAACGGTTTATAGATTGAGAATACTTCTTGCTATCAAGCATAATTTTAGATGTTTCTAATTCATCATTCGCCTTTTCCATACGATATTTTGACAAATCCTTGATTTTATCATCCATATATTTCAATTCCTTCTTTATGTATGTTTTGGTAAAAAGGCAAATATTGTGATAATTCAAGATAGCGGGAGAGTGTCTCTTCTGTAATTGATACTAATATATTGTGATTTAATGATAGTTTTGACATAATATCTGCAATTTGATATTTACTGTTTCTTAAATTATCTTCCGTATCATCAACCAGAACAATAAAATCAATATCAGATTCTTTGTTTTGCTTATTTTTAGCATAAGAACCATAAAGAATAATCTTCTTTAAATTTTTGCCAAATAATTTCATCATATCATTATTTATATCTGAAAATAATTTTCTCTTATCCATATTATTCTCGAAAAAATTATCGATTATTAATTTTACACATATAATTTAACAAAAAAAATTAAAAATTCACAAATAAAATTTTATCCCTGCGGATTTCACAATCTGGAGAATAAATCATACTTTTTAATTGTGTTGGGCTGGGTAGCCCAATCATTATCCGCCCAGGACAAGGATGATCTGGGTAATCAAAATTAGCCAACTCTGAGTTAAGGATGAGTCCCAACAAAATCGAATAGTTTCGTTTGTTAGTATTGCTGATACATCAAAATTATCACTAAGTAGACAAAGGTAACCAGCATTCATTTTCATATTTATACCATCTTTCTTTAGATGTACTTATCCTCCCAGGGTAATTTGTTGTTATATCAATTGTAGGTGCTTCTTTAATATTAAGATCTACTATCATTAGCATCTCTCCTTCGGCTTGGCAGAGTTTGTAATTTATATTATCATTAGGTTTGATATTTTCATCCTTGTATTTCTGTAAAAGAATATTATGTTCCTTGGCAATAATACACGATTTACCAAATTTTTCTCCTTCTGGGGCTTTATTTACTTGTAATATACATATATCATATTCCCTACTGTCTACATTGCATCTATCCTGATGTTTTAACATATTTTGTTCATAACGGGGATTAATAATAAAATCAACACCTTTACTGCTTCCCGCTTCATATTCACAAATTAAACTGATATGCTTAGGAGTATAATCACTACAAGTTAATACTGAAAACCTACCATATTTTGTTTGAAAAATAAATAACTTATCTCCCGACTTCATACCATGTCCAGTTGATTTGGGATTTTCATAAGGAGATGGTTCTATTTTTTTGTATAAGGGACTAAAACATACACCATTAACAATTATTGGACAGATATTAAAACCATCATCATAATAACTTCCTCCAATTATTATCATATCCCTATATCGTTTAATAATTTCATTTATCCATTCTTTATCAAAGCTGAGTTCAGGAAAACAGATTATATTTATATTGTTTGCTTTAGCAATTTCCATAGCTTTAAAAACTTTATTTTTTATTTTATTTTTTTGTTTTAAAATTAAACTGAATTTTTTTGTATGATATTTAGATTCTATTGAAAAATTTAATTGCACTAAACAAAATTTTATCCAATCAGTCTCGGTATCTGAAATATGTTTATATATTATTTTGGGCTCTTTTTCTATTTTTGTTTCAATTATCTTAGCTTAAAAAGGCTCACCTTTAGTAATTTCTTTGGTTAGTGAACCATCAAAAACATACGTAGCTTTTAATAAATTCAATAAATATTCTTCTACTTCCTTTGGGATTTCCTCAAGGTTTTTATA
>CAYUAG010000079.1:14160-18444 GCA_964442615.1 uncultured bacterium | reverse complement strand
CCAGGCCAGCCTCCTTCAATATAATCCACTCCAAATCTGTCCAACTCTTTGGTTATTTTTAACTTATCCTCCACTGACAGACTAATATGTTCCCCCTGAGTTCCATCCCGCAAGGTTGTATCAAATATATATATTTTTCTCTCTGTTTTATTTTTTAGGTCCATGTCATCATCTCCCTTAACTTTTTACCTACTTTTTCTATAGTTGATTCTTTGAGTTGAGTACGTGACCTCATCATTACAGGTCTGCCTGCTTGATTTTCTAAAATCCACTCTCTGGCAAATGAACCATCCTGAACAGCTTGTAAAATCTCCTGCATACGCTCTTTAGTTTCTTTATTAATAACTCGAGGTCCTCTGATGAGTCCACCATATTCTGCTGTATCACTTACAGAAAAATACATACCCTCCAGTCCCTTTTCAAAAATCAAATCAACAATGAGTTTTAGTTCATTACAGCACTCAAAATAGGCAATCTCAGGCTGATACCCTGCTTCTATCAGAATATCAAATCCTGCTCGTATCAGTTCAGTCACTCCCCCACACAGTACTGTTTGTTCTCCAAACAGGTCCGTTTCTGTTTCTTCTGCAAAGGTGGTTTCAATGATCCCGGCCTTTCCTGCTCCTATTCCACAAGCATGTGATATAGCTGTCTCTTTTGCCTGACCGGATGCATCCTGATACACGGCAATCAAAGCAGGTACTCCCTGCCCTTTTTCATACATTCTTCTGACAATGTGACCCGGTCCTTTTGGTGCAACCATATACACATCAACATCAGGAGGAGGGATTATTTGATTGTAATGGATATTAAAACCATGAGAAAATACCAGGCTTTTTCCTCTGCTTAAATGTTTTGAAACCGTATCATCAAACAATTTCTTTTGGATATCATCCGGAACCAGAATCTGAATAATATCAGCTTTGACCGATGCTTGTTCTGCATTTATAGGTTTAAAGTTATGAGACTCAGCACTTTTCCAGTTCTCTGAACCATTTATATCTGCCACAATAACCTTGTAACCACTGTCTCGTAAATTTTGAGCCTGGGCATGCCCCTGACTCCCATACCCAATAATTGCAATGGTCTTAGTTTTTAAAATTTCTTTATCTGCATCCTTTTCATAAAATATACTCATAGGATTAATCTCCTCTTTTTTTTTATTCCAGAGTCCACTCTTTAGAATGAATTCCTTAAAATTAAACTTTGCTATTATATTCTCTTTTTAAGGCTGCACTCCCGGTGCAAGCCACCTCAAGAATACCGAATCCCCTCAGCATACCCAAAGCTGCATCTACCTTTTCACGCTTTCCGGTTATTTCCACAGTAACACTTTTAGGACTAATATCAATGATTTTTGCTCTGAAAATATTAACAATCTGCATGATTTCGGAACGGTAAGATTGAGGAGCATTTACTTTAATCAATGCCAATTCCCGTTCTACAAATGCCTTACATGTCAAATCAACAACCTTGGTCACATCAACCAGTTTATGCAATTGTTTTGCAATCTGTTCAATGACGTTTTTTTCACCAACTGTGGTTATGGTCATTCTGGTTAATCCCGGTTCTTCCCCAACTCCAAAACTCATACTATCAATGTTATACGCCTTTCCACTGAATAAACCAGTAATTCGAGGAAGTGCATTATACTTATTTTCAAAAAGAACTGATAATGTATATCTTTTCATTGTTAACTCCCTGTTATCATTTCAGACAAAGCAGCACCAGCCGGAACCATGGGAAAAACATTCTCTTCCGGTGATACTATGAATTCGATTAAAAATGGTTTATCATTTACTTTCATACTTTTTTCCAGATATGATTTTACCTCATCCTGACGTGTTACCCGATAGGCTTCAATACCAAAACTTTTTGCTAGTTCAATAAAATCGGGACTGCCAGGCTTGATATGGGTATGTGAGTATCTGTGTTCTTTAAATAATTGCTGCCACTGACGGACCATACCTAAATATCCATTATTAAGTATGATTATTTTTATGGGTAACTTGTAATTCACTGCAGTGGCAAGTTCCTGCATATTCATCTGAAACCCTCCATCTCCACATATGGCAAAAACCTTCTTTCCCTTCCCGCCAAATGCAGCTCCAATAGCAGCAGGAAGACTGTATCCCATGGTTCCTAAACCACCTGAATTCAAAAACGATCTTGGCCGATTGAATCCAAAGTACTGTGCAGTCCACATTTGATTTTGCCCTACATCTACAGCAATAATGCAGTCACCTCCGGTCATATCATTGATTTTTTCAATAACATATTGGGGAGACACAAAATCATCCTTTACCTTGTAATTCAATGGATGAGTTTTTTTCCACTCCTTTATTGTATTGATCCATTGAGTGCTGTCGTTTGGAACAACCTGCTCTGTTATTTCTGGAACAATATTTTTTGCATTCCCCACAATGGGTACATTAACCTTGATGATCTTGGAAATACAGGAAGGATCAATATCAATATGAATTTTTTTCGATTTGGTTGAAAAAGAATTTACCCTCCCGGTTACTCTGTCATCAAAACGTGCACCAACTGCAATTAATACATCACATTCCGATATTGCTGTATTGGCAGTCCAGGTCCCGTGCATTCCAACCATTCCCAGAAACAATTCATGATTTGCAGGAAAACTTCCCAAACCATGTATGGTTGTTGTAACTGGAATTTTTCCTTTATCGGATAACTCCCGTAATTCCTGTGAAGCATCCGCCAGATTCACACCTCCGCCTGCATAAATTAAAGGTTTTTTTGCTTTATTGATCAACTCTGCTGCTTTTTGAATTTGCTGACTATGCCCCTTGTATATAGGTTTATACCCTTTGATGTCTACATCTTCTTTTCTGGTCAGTCCACCTTTAGCATTCTGAACATCTTTGGGTAGATCAATTAATACTGGTCCTGGCCTTCCAGAAACAGCAATATAAAATGCTTCATGTACCACCCGTGATAAATCATTTACATCTTTAATCAAATAACTGTGCTTAGTGATGGGACGGGTAATACCCACAATATCAGCTTCCTGAAATGCATCAAATCCAATTAATTTGGATGGTACCTGCCCGGTTATTACTACAAGTGGAATAGAATCCATATATGCAGTTGCTATCCCTGTAACTGTATTTGTTGCTCCTGGTCCGGAAGTTACCAATACAACCCCTGGTTTGCCAGTCACCCGAGCATAGCCATCAGCAGCATGAGTTGCTCCCTGCTCATGACGCACAAGAATATGATTCAATTCAGGAGTTTGGTAGAGTTCATCATAAACATCGAGCAAAGCACCCCCCGGATAACCAAAAATATATTCAACCTCTTCCTCAATAAGGCTTTTAACTAATATTTCACAGCCTTTCATAACTGTAGTTTTATTATTTTTTTCTTTTTTTATCATTATTTTTTGTGAAGCCATTTCTTTCCCCTTTCTTAATAGTTTTAACTCTTTAAAATTGCTCCAGTGTTTGCAGAACCTACTTTCTCGGCATACCTTTTTAACCAGCCATGTGTAACCCGCAAAGGCGGTTTTTTCCACTGTTTTCTTCTTTTATCCAACTCTTTCTCACTTAATTCTACCTCTATTCTATTTTCAGGAATATTCACCTGAATTATATCACCTGGTTTCAGAAGGGCTATAGGACCTCCTGATGCAGCTTCAGGTGAAATATGACCCACACAAGCACCTCTAGTACCACCTGAGAACCTGCCATCAGTTATAAGTGCTACAGAAGTCCCTAAACCCATTCCTACTATGTGTGCAGTTGGGGCCAGCATTTCCTGCATGCCGGGTCCTCCTTTGGGTCCTTCATATCGAATAACAACCACATCACCCGGATGTACCCTGTTATTCAGAATTCCCTCACATGCTTCCTCCTGGGATTCAAATATAACTGCAGGACCCTTATGCACCATCATTTCAGGTTCCACTGCTCCATATTTAACCACACTGCCATCTGGTGCAAGATTACCATATAATATTTTTAAACCACCGGTTACACTATAAGGATTATCGAGGGATCTAATCAACTCCTGATCAGAAATACATGCATCTTCAATAAGCTCACCAATACTTTTTAAAGATACTGTATATTGATCAGAATGAATTACTCCTTCTTTTTTTATTAATTCTTTTAAAATACCAAAAACTCCTCCGGCTCTATGCAAATCCTCCATATGCTGCTCTGAGGCAGGAGAAAGTTTACAGATTTGAGGAATTTTTTCTGATATAGTATTCAATTTATCAAGATTATAATCGATATTGGCTTCAGCAGCAATGGC
>CAYUAG010000079.1:0-14060 GCA_964442615.1 uncultured bacterium | reverse complement strand
GATCATCAATCTTTCCAGTTTTATACTTGCCTACAGCTTCAAAAACACTTATCAGATCTACAACTCTCCCATCTGATGTCTTCCCGGCCAGCATGGGGCCTCCGCTTATAAATATAGTCGGAATATTTGCCCTGAGTGCTCCCATTATCATTCCAGGGATAATCTTGTCACAATTGGGTATACAGATTAAGGCATCAAACTGATGAGCATTGACCATGGTTTCCACTGAATCTGCTATGAGCTCTCTGCTGGGGAGAGAATACTTCATACCAGAATGTCCCATGGCAATCCCGTCACATATCCCGATTGTATTAAACTCAAAGGGAATCCCGCCTAAGGCACGAATCTCTTCTTTTGCAATCTTTCCGAATTTTTGTAAATGTATATGACCAGGGATGATATCAGTATATGAATTGCAAATTCCAATAAAAGGTTTTTGAAAATCATTTTCTTTTACTCCACAGGGTCTGAGCAGACTCCTATGAGGTGCACGCTCAAATCCTTTCTTAATACTATCACTGCGCATATAACCTCCAAAAAGATACAGTTATCTTCCCAGAGATTGTTCCTATTTTTATATTGGTTTGATTATGTAGTAAGGAAAGTTATATTTTTTTGTAGGAATAATCTCTGGGTTATAATTAACCTATAATTAGTCCAGAGATAATTCCTACGATTATTAGTAGGATAATTGTAATGATAATAGTTAGCAAAATAATACTGTTCTTAATCAGAGAAATTTCAACATCAGATAAGATTTCTCTGATCATAAACATTACTGAGGAATTTTTAGCTGTTAAACAGTTCATTTCGCCTTTATTATTATCAAATAAATTAGATGGAATATAAAAAAATTAATTTCATTTGTCAAGTTTTTTTTTAGTTTTTTTTGGAATAATCCAAATTTTTAGTTTTTTAAAAAATTATTGAATCAATTTTTTATAACTAAATCTTAATAAAAATTTTAATATCTCCCAACTAAAATGGATTACCAGAACTACAAGGTCTTTAAGATAACTTCTTTGTAAAAAAATATCCATTACTTCCAGGCTTCGACAAAAGGAACTTTCTAATACCCAGATTTTTAAAATTTTGATACTCACTCAACCTTGCTCTATAAAATATTTTAGAAAATTACTATTTTATAGTATTAAAATATATAAATATAACTATATGTCTAAAGTATTCTATTTCATTTTTTAAACTTCATTCTATTCACCCTTATTGTTTACTTGACTTTGATAATTTGATTGATTATAATAGATTAACAAATAAAATAATTAAGAAAAGAAAGGATACATCTTATGAATCAAAATAAAAATCAACAAAAAGTTAATATTGAAATTGGTGATAAAGAAGCAGAGGGAATATATTCCAATTTAGTACTTATAAGTCATTCACCTGCAGAATTTGTTATAGATTTTACCAGAATGGTCCCTGGTATGCCTAAGACAAAAATTTACTCACGTATAATAATGACACCTCAACATATTAAATCATTTTCTAAAGCACTAAATGATAATATTGAAAAATTTGAAAAAGAATTTGGTGAAATAAAGTATATTGGTCAGCAAGGAAAGCATATTGGTTTTAAACCGATGTAAACTCAAAAAAATAAAGTGATCCAGGAATATATTTAAATGAAATTAATAATGTATCAATTAAAAAGAGACTTGTTAAGATTTAACTTTTGGATTTTTACAATTTTAGTTGTATTTATTCTAATAGATAATATAGATGCTCAGAATAATATAATACCAAAAAGAAGCTCATTATCTCTCGAAATTGGAAACTGGCAACCAAATACGATTAATAATGAACCAAGTTTTGATACTTTTGGTAAAGCAGGAGCCACACCATATATTGGATTTTCTTTTTATATTCCTGTATTCAAAAATTTTGGTCTTAAATTTTCAACTGCTTACTGGTCTCTCAAAGATGTTGAAAAAGTTGAACATGTACATTCTTTGATTATTCATCCTGTAAGAGTGGATGTGAAATATTGGTTGGTTCCCGATTCATTTTTATCTGCATATGTTATTTATGGTGGTGGTGTTTATTGGGGAGTTGAAAATGAAACAAAACCATTAGGCCCAAAGATAACCAAGGCAAGAGCAGGTTGGGGAGGCGATCTTGGGGCTGGTTTTGATATTGCTTTTTCAAAAAAATTTGGCCTGGGAATTTCCTGCACCTATCTCTATGTCAAATTTAAACAAAAGTTAGCAGGAGTAGATGATTTTAGTGGACCTAAGATATCAGGAGTTTTTTATTTTTTTCTTTAATAAATATTATTTCTTTAGGGGGTAGTTATGACAGACAATTATTCATTTATTATTAATGGAGAATATTGCACCTCAGATGAAATTTTTGAAGTAAAAAATCCTTACAAAGGAGAGGTTGTTGGAGTTGTTTACCGTCCTGGGAATTCCAAAGTAGAGAAGGCTATTGAATCATCTGTACATGGTTTTCAGAAGAGTAGAAAACTTCCTACCTATAAACGATCAGAGCTCCTTACAGCAGTAGCAACAACTATAGATAAAAGAAAAGAGGAGTTGGCAACATTACTCTGTCGTGAGTCAGGAAAACCAATAAAATATGCAAAAGGAGAGGTAACAAGAGCAGTCAGTACTCTGAGTATTGCATCTGAAGAGGCAAATCGTATAGTTGGAGAAACAATTCCTCTGGATATTACCGAGAAGGCAGGAGATCGTCTTGGTCTAGTACGCCGGTTTCCTATTGGTCCTATTGCTGGAATTACACCCTTTAATTTTCCTCTCAACCTGGTGTGTCACAAAGTTGCACCTGCACTTGCAGCAGGTAATACTATATCTATCAAACCTGCCACTGCAACTCCTTTATCAGCTCTTCTTCTTGGAAAAATTTTTAAAGAGCACAACATAATACCAGGTTGTTTTAATGTTATTCCCTGTTCTTCCCAAGTGGCTGATATGCTGGTTAAAGATTCAAGAATTAAAATGATTACCTTTACCGGCAGTGCGGAGATAGGTTGGAAGCTTAAATCCAGAGCTGGTAAAAAAAAGGTCTGTCTTGAATTAGGAGGAAATGCAGCAGTAATAATTGAGCCTGATTGTGATATTGATACAGCAGTGGAACGTTCTATTCTGGGAGGTTTTGCCTATTCCGGACAGGTATGTATTTCTATTCAGAGAATATATGTACATGAAAAAATTTTTGATGAATTCATGGAATCATTTCTACAGGGAGTAAAAAAACTAACCTTAGGGGATCCTCTTTCAGAAAAAACTGATATAGGACCAATGATTGATGAGGATGCTGCTTTACGAACTGAAAAGTGGATTAAAGAGGCAATGGATATGGGTGGAAAAATTTTGATAGGAGGAGAGCGGGATGCAAATATGTTTGAACCCACTGTTTTAACAAATGTACCTACTGATGCTCGCGTTTCTTGCGCTGAGGTTTTTGCCCCTGTGGTTGTCATAGAAAAGTACAGCTCTTTTGAAAACGCTATTGAAAAAGTAAATGCTTCTGTTTTTGGTCTTCAGGCTGGTGTGTTTACCAAAGATATTGATAAAGGATTTAGGGCTTTTAATACCATAGATGTTGGTGGAGTAATAATAAATGATATACCTACTTTTAGAGTAGATTCTATGCCCTATGGAGGAGTTAAAGATTCTGGATTTGGACGGGAAGGAGTAAAGTATGCCATAGAAGAAATGACAGAACTGAAAATAATGGTTGTTAATCATGGTCTGGAACGGTGATAAATCTTTCTCTCCAAGTTGCATAGATGTCAATAATACAATAATAATAAAATCCAGAGAAGATAAAAATGATAGAGAAAAAAATTCTGAATTGAGAATTGATTAAAGTTTCCCCTTGAGGGAAGATTTAGAGGGGTGTTAAGAAAAAAGCATCGTATACATGGATATTAAAAAAAGAAAACTGCAGAGTACACAGAGAAATACAATAAAGACATCAAACGAATTTAACAGAGCTTTTACCCATGTTTTAATTACTAACTCTGTGACTTTTAAAGAGTTTCTACTTATAGTATGAAAATGTATGACTTTGATACTTTTATTGACAGGAGTCGCACTGCAAGTTTAAAATGGGATAAATATAAAGAAAAAGATACTATCCCTCTATGGGTAGCGGATATGGATTTTAAATCACCTGACTCTGTTATTGAAGCTTTAAAACAGAGAAGCAGTCATGGAGTGTACGGATATACACTTCCGCCTGAGGAGTTGTATGAGGTAGTAATATCACGATTGAAGCATAAATATGGATGGGTCATAAAAAAAAAGTGGCTGATATGGCTGCCTGGTCTTGTAAGCGGTATTAATGTAACCTGCCGGACGGTTGGAAATCAGGGAGATCAGGTGATGACTTTAATTCCAGCCTATCCTCCTTTTTTAACAGCACCTGATAATATGGACCGCACACTTGTTACTTCTCCCATGATACATAGTCAGGAGAAGTGGGTAATGGATTTTGATCGTCTCCAGTCAGAGGTCACTTCCAAGATAAAATTATTCCTTTTCTGTAATCCTCACAATCCTACGGGAAGGGTATTTTTAAAAGGTGAGTTAATAGATTTCAGTAAGTTCTGTCTTAAGAATGATATCATAATATGTTCCGATGAAATCCATTGTGATATACTTTTGGATAAAACCAATAATCATCTTCCCCTTGCAGCTTTAAGTCCTGAGGTTGCTGATAGAACAATCACCCTCATGTCCCCCAGTAAAACATTCAATATAGCTGGTCTTGGGTGTTCATTTGCTGTAATTTCAAATCACTCTCTCAGAGAGGATTTTATAAAAGCAATGAAAGGAATAGTTCCTCATGTAACTCTTATGGGGTATACAGCAGCTTTGGCAGCGTATAAAAATGGGAATAATTGGTTAGATGAAATTTTGGATTATTTGCGAAGAAATCATAATTTTGTTTATTCCAGTATAAAAAATATGGATTATCTCAAAATGTATCCTGCTCAGGGGACATATCTGGCTTGGATAGACGCCACTAAGATTAATAAGGATAATGCCACAGCTTTTTTTGAACAATGTGGTTTGGGATTTTCTGATGGTTATGATTTTGGATGGAAGAATTTCATAAGATTAAATTTTGGATGTCCTCGTTGTCTACTGGAAAAAACAATAGATAGAATGAATAACTGTTTGAGGAATTTATAAAAGGAGTCATTATGAAATTTAAAAAATCAAGATCAATCCAGGTAGGTTTTGCAGCTTTAGTATTTACATTTCTATTCCAACTACCTTTATCAGCAGAGGATAAAAATTGCCTTTGGAGAGTAGAAACAGAGACGAATTCAGTCTATTTTTTAGGATCAATCCATATGCTTAAAAAGGAATGTTATCCTTTAAAGTCTGCCATTAACGATGCATATGATACTGCACAGGTGGTTGTTTTTGAGATTAATATTGACAGCAGTCAGTCTTCCCACATCCAACAAAAAATAATGGTAGAAGCTATGTCTAAGGATGGTAAAACCTTAAAAGATAAATTGAACTCAGAAACTTATGAGCGTGCTTCCCAAAAAATGCAGGAAGCAGGAGTGAATATTGAGCAGTTTAATATGTTTGAACCCTGGTTTCTTTCCATTAGCCTTATGGCCCTTAAGATAAAAAAATTAGGATTTAATCCTGTTTATGGCCTTGATTACCATTTTTTCAATAAGGCTAAGAAGGATGGAAAACAGGTGATGAGTCTGGAAACCATAGACTTCCAGATTGATCTCTTTAATGAGCTGAATTTTAAAGATAAAGAAGCCATTGTTCAGCAGACCCTGGATGAATTGAATCTTTTAGAAGAACAATTACAAAAATTAATTGATTCCTGGATTAAAGGAGACACTAAACAGTTAGAATTTATGGTTCTTGAAAGTTTTAAAAGTTATCCCCACATTTATAATACATTTCTTATACAAAGAAATAAAAAGTGGATAGATAAAATCGAGTCTTTATTAAAAGCTGATAAGAACTGTTTAATCATTGCAGGTACTGCACATCTTTTAGGAGATAAGGGAGTACTTTCACTACTACAAGAAAAAGGATATGTTGTTGAACAGTTGTAAGCAGATTGGATTTAATCATGTCAAAAAAAAATAAATTGAGAATAAAAAAAATCTTTTATGCCTCCACTGATACCAAACATGAAATTCCTCTCTATTCATCTCGGGTTTCTGCAGGTTTTCCCTCTCCAGCTGAGGACTATATCACCAGGCAGCTTGATTTAAATGATTTTCTTATTAAGCGTCCTGCCGCTACCTTTTTTGTAGAGGTTGAAGGAGATTCAATGCTTGATGCAGGTATACATAATGGAGATATTTTAATTGTGGATAGAGGGGAAATACCTGCAAACAATAAGGTTGTGGTTGCAGCTCTTGATGGTGAACTTACAGTAAAAAAGATCGGAAAAATCAATAACAAACTCCACCTGTTACCTGAAAATCCGGATTTTGAACCAATTGAAATATCTGGTGAAATGGAACTTATGATTTGGGGTATTGTTACCTATGTTATTCATAAAGTATGATGTACTTTTTTTATAGGAAAATAAAAATAAGTTCACTCTAAAAAGAAATCTCCCACGAAATACACGGAACACACTCAATATTTTTATTGAATTTAAATTTCGTAAATTTAGTGTCTTTTGTGGGTTTTTAGAATGACCTCAATAACAAAATTATTATGAAACAGGAATCCCCAATATTTGCTCTGATTGACTGTAATAATTTTTATGTTTCCTGTGAACGTGTATTTAATCCTTCCCTTGAGAAGCATCCTGCTGTAGTGCTATCAAATAATGATGGCTGTGTAGTTGCACGTTCAGAGGAAGCAAAAAAATTAGGGATTACAATGGGAACTCCCTTATTCAAATGTGCAGATATTATAAAAAAGTATAAAGTTGCAGTCCTATCTTCCAACTATGCCTTATATGGAGACATGTCCCGTCGGGTTATGCAGACACTTGAACGGTTTACGGATAGAATTGAAATTTATTCCATTGATGAAGCTTTTCTCCGATTGGATAATCTGCCTATAACCGATATTCAAGAATATGCAAAAAAAATAAAACAAACTGTATTTCAGTGGACAGGTATACCTGTTTCCATAGGAGTTGCCGAGAATAAAACTCTTGCTAAAATCGCTAACCGAGAGGCAAAAAAGAGAAAAAATCAGAAAGGAGTGATGAATGTATACAAACATCCTGATATTGATGGAATTCTTGAGAAGATTAATATTGAGGATGTATGGGGTGTAGGACATCAATATGCAAAGATGTTAAAGAAAAATGGTATTAAAAATGCTAAACAGTTTAAATATGCTGACAGAAAATGGATCGCAAAAAAAATGACAGTGGTTGGGGAACGGCTTTTATTGGAGCTTAAAGGTAAATCAATTATTTCATTAGAACAAACTCCTCCGCCCAAAAAGGCAATTTGTACCTCGAAATCTTTTGGAATACCAATTGAGAGAAGGGAGGAAATGAATTCAGCAATTACAGAGTATGCTACCCGATCTGCTGAAAAAATAAGAAAACAGGATTCAGCAGCTTCGATTGTGATGGTTTTTATTACTACAAATCCTTTTAAGCAAGAACCTCAGTATGCAAATTATAAACAGATACGCCTTCCTACTCCTACAAACAATACCCTGGAAATAGTAAAGGTGGCTTGCAGTTTAGGTGAGCATATATTCAAAGAGGGATATAAATACAAAAAAGCTGGAGTTTTATTAACCCAGTTAATTCCATCTAATAAAATCCAGCAAAATTTATTTAATGATGAACAGCTGTCTAAAAAAAGAAAAAGGCTTATGCAGGTGATTGATAGTATAAATACTTTCTGGGGAAAAGATAAAATAAGAGTAGCATCAAACGGTTTTAATAATCCCTGGGCAATGAGAAGGGAGATGAAATCACCTGAATATACAAGCTGCTGGGCAGAGATACCAATTGTGAATTGTCATCATAAATCCTAAACTCTGATTAGTAGATAAAAAATAAATCCTATGTCCAATTACATTCATCTAAAAATATTTATATATGGTCAAAAATTACATATCTGTAAATTTGAGATATGAGGAGTAAAGTGCTTAAATAATTCATAAAAATTTAAAAAGAAAGGAAAAATCATGGGAAAGAAAATAGTAGTTATTCTATTAGTATTTATGCTTTTTTGTTACTGTAGCAGTTCCTATAATCCACCCTTTAACAAGGAGGGAAAAATCCATTCATTTTTTAAAAATATGTCAGACTCACTTGAAATTGATGCTTTGAATCCTGACAATCCAGTTGAATTGATCTCCACAAATTTATTTTCTGTTTATAATTGCGATATTATGCCTGATTTGTATCAACAATTAGACAATTACTTAAATAGTATGAAAGCATTAAAAGAGAGAAAAGATTATATCATTAATCTTTTACAAGCTTTTGCTGTACAAAAAGCTGAAAATAAAATTTTATTACATAAAGCAATGGAGATAGGTATAACCGTATCAGAGGACAGTGTCACTGTTCGTAATGAGGCTATTTATAAGGAATATGGAGAGAAAGAAAAATATCTTTCTTTAATCGATTCAATAGGTTTATCAGAAGAGTATATAATTGAGAATATCAGAGATGGATTAAGGTTACAGTCTTTCATTGATCAATATATTTTAACTGAAGAATTAGTTTTAGAACCAGAATTAAGACAATATTACTCCAGAGATAAAACAGCTACAGTACGTCATATTTTATTTTTGACTCAAGGGAAACCTGAATCAGAAAAAAAGAAAATTTTGGAAAAGGCTCAACGTATTCTTGCTAGGGCACGATCAGGATACGATTTTGCCAAACTTGCTAATACCTATTCCCAAGACCCAGGGTCAAATACCAAAGGCGGATTATATGAAAAATTTAAAAGAGGTGATATGGTTGAACCATTTGAACAGGCTTCTTTCAGTTTACCGGTTGGCATAATTAGTGATATTGTTGAGACTAGATATGGATATCATATTATCAAAGTGATTGAACGAAGCAAGGAAGAACGTTCTTATGAAGAGGTGAAAGAGGAATTGATTAATGAACTTCTCCAACAGAAACAGGGAAATGTTCTTTTTATAATCCTTAATTATTTGAAGAATGAGTGCGGTTATAAAGAATACTTTGGAAGGCTGGAAAAATAATCTCCCTTTACCATGATTATGATATATTATATTTCTGTTTTACATCTTTTTGGTTGGCAATTGGTTTTAATAGATATTTTTGTTATTATTGAAATTCGATGAATTGTTTAATATATTTAAAAAGAATTCATAAAAATAGGAGCAGGTATGATTAACAAGGATGATATCGAAAAAATTTTTAATAAACAGCTAACTAAAATAAACAATGATGTATTGAGAGAGAATGTAATGGAAACCTGGGTTAAAGGGTGTAGCCAGGGGAATTGGAGTAAAATAGAAGAATTGAAAAAAATGCCATTTACACTTTTGATTGACTCTGCCGGAGTAAATTTTATTGAACATACTATAGCTGTTACCGAAGGTGCAGCTAGTCTTGCCCAGGCTCAAAAAAATAATTATAAAAAATTACCCTACCAAATTGATTTTGATAAAATTTATTCAGGTGGTCTTTTACATGATGTTGGCAAACTGATTGAAATGGAACCTGACGGTAAGGGTGGATATCAGAAAAGTCTTTCCGGTATGTACACCCGGCATCCCATAAGCGGTGCAATACTTGCAGTTGAATGCGGAATACCTGAATCCATAGTTAATATTATTGCTTGTCATTCTAAAGAGGGAGATGGCAGACCCCAGGTGATAGAAACAATTTTTATTCATCAAGCAGATTTTGCTACTTTTAATCCCCTTTTTATGAAAGCTAAGGGATTGTTGATTGAAAATTGAGAATGGATGATTGTGAGTGGAAAATGGAGGATGGTAAATGGAGAATGGAGTTTGGAGATCAGAAGTCAGAGGTCAGAAGACAATGATCAGTTTAAGGGAAAATGGAATAAAGGAATATGGAAAAGGGAAAAGCTTGATACGTCCATCTTCCATTTTCCCTTCTCCTTTTTCCCTTTCTCATACTTCATTTTCTAACTTCTAAAAACTGATTTAAAGGAGGGGATATATGGGGCAAACAATGATTGAAAAGATATTCTCAAATCACAGCAACAAAAAGGTGTGTGCAGGTGATATTGCAGAGATCAACATAGATGCAAGAATTGCCAGGGATTTTGGTGGGGCAAATGTGGTTAAGAATATAAATACCTATAATTTGGATATTCATGATCCTAAAAAAACATATTTTACTTTTGATTGTAATCCAGGTGGATCTGATCAGCAATACGCTGAAAACCAGCATATATGCCGCATATTTTCCCGGGAACGGGGAATTAATTTGTATGATATACACTCAGGAATTGGTACCCATATTGCCATTGATGAGGGACTGGTTGTTCCAGGAGGTACACTTGTATCAACAGACTCTCATGCAAATATATTAGGAGCAATAGGTGCTTTTGGACAGGGTATGGGAGATAGAGATATTGCTGCCGTTTGGTCGGAAGGAAAGATATGGTTCAAGACACCAGAAACTATGAAAATAGTATTTCATGGTATCCCCCCGTTAGAGGTAAGTGCAAAAGATATTGTACTTTTTTTATTAAAAAATTATGGAGCTGCTGGTTGGTTAGGAAAAGCTGCTGAATTTTACGGTACATATGTTGATACTCTAATTTTAGATGACAGGGTGACAATATCATCCATGGCAACCGAAATGGGAGGAATAATAGCCTTTTTCCCGCCCAATACAGATGTACTGCGACATCTTAAAAATATTTCTCCCAAAAAAATTAAGCCGGTATACGCTGATACAGCTGCACAGTATGTTGATATTAAAGAGTTTGATTTAAGCGAGTTAGAACCAATGATATCCCAGCCAGGTCATCCGGAGGATGTTGTTACCCTAAAAAAACTGAAAGGTATAAAGATTGATTCTGCTTTTATTGGATCCTGTACCAATGGAAGATTTTCAGATATGAAAGCAGCGGCAGATATTTTAAAAAATCGTAAAGTAGCACCCGGGGTGGTTTTGAAAATAGTTCCATCAACACGAAAGATATGGGAACAGTGTTTAAACGAAGGAATAATAGATATTTTTATGAAAGCAGGTGCTCTGGTGGGAAATCCAGGATGTGCAGGATGTGCAAAGGGTCAGATAGGACAGAATGGTCCGGGGGAGGTCAGTGTAAGCACAGGAAACAGGAATTTTACCGGAAAACAAGGTAAGGGTGAGGTCTACCTTGCTTCTCCGGAAACAGTTGCTGCCTCTGCAATCAGTGGAGTCATTACCAACAGAAAAGAAATTTTATCAAAACCTGTAGATTTTAAAAAGCCGGTCTATAAAAAACAAAAAAAGAAAAAAACCTCCTCAAAGATAAAAGAAACATCTGTAGAAATTGAAGGCAGAGTCTGGGTAATTGACAAAGATAATATTGATACTGATATGATATTTCATAACAGATACCTCACCATAACTGATAGTAATGAAATGGGTCAGTATACTTTTGATAATCTGAAAGGCTGGGAGAATTTTTCCCAAATAGTTGAGAAGGGAGATATCATCATAACAAGTTCTAACTTTGGAGCAGGCTCCTCCAGACAACAGGCTGTGGATTGTTTTAAGAGTCTTGGTATACAGGCAGTGATTGCAAAATCATTCGGAGCAATATATGAAAGAAATGGAATTAATTCCGGATTTCCTCTTCTAACCAGTAATATGATAACATCAGGAATTAAAAATGGTGAAAAAATAAAAGTAAATTTTAAAACAGGAATTATTATGAGAGTTAAAACTGAGGAAATATTTTATGCAGAACCCTTTTCTGAAGTTCAGATGGAAATTTATCAGAAAGGGGATTTGTTTAATAAATAATTGGTATTAAGCCACAGAGACACAGAGAATAGTTATAAAAAAAGGATTAAAATATTTCATAACTCTGCAAAGATTTCTTCCATATTTAGATTTTTTAGATAATTCTAATCCTCCTCAGTATGACGGTTATATGAGTGAATGAAGATAAATTATAGAAAATAGTGAAAGGTAAAAATTGTTCTTTGAATTACAAAAAGGTTCCCCCTCTGCTTTAAAAAAAGAGTAAAATTAAAGGAGTGAGTTAGAAAACTCAATATGATAAATGCAGAGACCAACCAAAAAAATTAATGTAAACTAATCCACCGTATGGTTGTGGAAAAAAATTTTTTAAAAAATAGGACCAAGAAGATGGGAAAAACATTTATAGAAAAAATACTTACCAAAAAATCAGGAAAGGATTCAGTAGAGGTAGGAGAGATAGTAACTGTAAAACCTGATCATCTTTTAACCCATGATAATACCTCAGCTATTATTGCTAAGATAGATCCTGAATTAAAAAAGTATGGAATAGTTGATCCGGAGTTCCCAGTGATTGTGCTTGATCATGTAATTCCGGCTGCAAGTGAAAAACATGCCTTAGGTCATAAAAAAATTCGAACCTTTGTTAAAGAACATAAAATTAAAAATTTTTTTGATATTGGGGAAGGAATATGCCATCAGGTTGTTTATGAGAATGGACTAGCACAACCAGGTATGTTGGTTGTGGGGAGTGATTCACACACTTGTTCCTACGGTGCAGTTGGAGCCATGTCAACCGGAATAGATAGAACCGAGGCAGCTTGTCTACTACTTACGGGTGAGATGTGGCTGAAGGTTGTTCCTACAATTAAAGTGGTAGTAAAAGGAGGGCTGCAGCCTGGTGTTTCTGCAAAAGATGTTATTTTGCATTTAATTGGAAGTATTGGAGCTGATGGGGCAACTTACTGTGCAGTAGAGTTTCACGGTGAGGTTAAAAATCTTAGTATGAATGAGCGATTTACCATTGCCAACATGGGTATAGAAATGGGTGCAAAAATTGCTGTATTTCCAGTAGATAATACAACCAGACAATTACTTGATTCAATTGGAATTCAATCAGACAGTTATGAAGAAGTTTGGGCTGATGAAGATGCTGAGTATATAAAGGAGTTTACAATTAATCTGGAGGATCTCACCCCTGTTATTGCAAAACCGCATACAGTTGATAATGTGGTTGCAGTTAATGAAATTGAAGGATTACCCATAGATCAAGGTTTGATTGGAACCTGTACCAATGGCAGAATAAATGATTTTAGAGAAGCTGCAGAAATACTTAAAGGAAAAAAGATTTCTGAAAATTTCAGACTTTTAATACTCCCCGCCTCAAGAAGTATTTACAGAAAAATGGTCAAAGGAGGATTAATGGATATTCTGGTAGAATCAGGAGGAGTTGTACTGCCTCCCGGATGTGGACCCTGTTTAGGGGCTCATCAAGGTGCACTGGCACCAGGAGAAAAATGTTTAAGTACAGCAAATCGAAATTTTAAAGGTCGCATGGGATGTAAGGAAGCAGAAATTTATCTTGGAAGTGCTCAAACAGTTGCAGCCTCAGCTCTTTATGGTAAAATAACTGATCCCAGAAAGGAGATAAAGTAATGAAGGTTTGGACATATGGTGATGATATTAATACTGATATGCTTTTCCCTGGTAAATATACCTATACTTGTTCAATCCCGGAAGAAATCATACCTCATTTACTTGAGGATTTGGATTCTAATTTTAGTAAAAATATTAAAAAGGGAGATGTCATTTTTGCCGGAAAAAATTTTGGTTGCGGCAGTTCAAGAGAACAGCCTGCTGTTGGTTTGAAATATGTAGGGATCAAAGCAGTAGTTGCAAAAAGTTTTTCCAGAATTTTCTACCGAGCCTCCCTTAACCAGGGACTGCTTTTGATTGAATCACCTCAAAGTGTGGAAGCTTATAAACAAGGAGATCAGGTGGAGATTAAGACAAAAGAAGGAAACATAGTTGTAGGGGATAAAATATTTAATATTCCCAAATTACCTGATTCAATTATTGGCATCATGGAGGCAGGTGGATTGCTGGAATATACCCGTAAAAAATTGGCAAAAAATTAAAACATAGAAAGTGATGTGATATAT
>CAYUAG010000078.1:0-18706 GCA_964442615.1 uncultured bacterium | reverse complement strand
GGGTAATGCAACTGATAAACAGGGGAAATATATAATTAAAAATGTTACACCTGAATACTATGAAATCGTAGTAAGCATGATTGGCTATAAATTCTTTAAAAAAAGAATTGAAGTTAAGTCCATAGATAAAAATATATTTAACTTCGAAATAGTACCTGAACCTATAAAAGCACCCACTCTAAAAGTAGCAGCCGCAAGACCAAAAGAATGGCTAAAGCATCTGGAAAAATTCAAAAAGGCTTTTTGGGGAGCTACTCCCAATGCCAGAAAATGTGAAATCATGAATACCGAATACCTATCTTTTAGTTATAATAATATTACTAATATTCTCATAGCTTCCTCTAACCATCCTCTTGATATTATTAATCAAGGACTGGGATATAAACTTACTATTGATTTGATAAATTTTAAGTATAATGACTTAAATAAAAATACTCATTATAAATATAATGCTAAATACCAAGCTCTTGAACCAAAAAACGAAAAAGAAAAAAAACAATGGCAAAAAAACCGATTAAAAGCATACCACGGATCCAAGCATCACTTCATGCGTTCCCTCCTTATTCAATCACTCAAGGAAGAAGGTTTTCAGATGAATTCTTCATTAACCATGTATATAGGATATCACCCCTCAAAAAAGAAATTATATGCGACAGATGTACTCCCTTCAGACAATATACTTTCCTTTCCTGAATATCTTGAGGTAATATATACAGGGGAAGTCATACCAAAAGATTATAAAGATTATTTAAAAAGCAATGGTCTTGAGCAACCTGAATATTATCAACATTCATGGTTAAAATTAAATTATCTCGGGAGTGTAGTGGTAAATAAGAATGGAAGTATATATGATCCATATTATAACTTAACAGTATATGGATTTTGGACCTGGGAAAGAATTGCAGATAGTCTACCTCTAGATTATAATCCTAAACAATAAAAAAAGCCGCAGTATTCATCCTTTTGTTTATACTTTAGAATAAGATATAGCTTTTCAAATTTTTTGAATTGGAAAAAACGTATCTCTTTTAAGGATGGGCAAAAGATAGATTTATCATACCTTTTCTATCCTCTAATTTTACCTGAAAATTTAAATATTTTAAAAAAAATAGAGTTAGCTGTCGTAGAAAAATCATTTTAAAAGGTACAACTAACTGAAAATACTATATTTCTTCATTCCTCAACAAGTGACCTGTTATTTTCAAAATCATACAGAGTCTTTCGCCTCAAATCTGCAAGTGCTAATTTATACTGATTATAAGCATCAAGATATGATAATAAAGAATTATTCAACTGATCACTCACTCTGGCAAGATCTGTGGATGTAATATCTCCATTCTCAAATCGCTTCATATTGATATCAAAAGACTTTTGACTAACATCCTTACTCTTCTCCAGCATTTTTACCCTGTCATAGGCTTCGTAGTAGCTTCGAATAACATCCTTAACTTCTCGCTCTATGGTAATATACTGATTCTCAAGGTCCATTCTATCTCTTTCCAGTTGAATCTCTGCTGCCTTCACTTGAGCCCGATTTCGTCCCCAATCCCAAAGGGGAATTTCCAGATTAAAGGTTACTCCCCGGTTGGGAGTTTGTTTTAATACTTCCCAGCTTGATTCAATTAAATCTACCGTACTTGTTCCCCAGGGCAACTGTTCTTCAGAAAAACCGGAAAGTTGATAAAAACCCATTAAACTCCCTTTTATAGAAAATCTGGCATCGGTCTGCTGAATATCAATTTTCTGGTTTTCAATATCTATTTCTTTCTCAACAATTTCACTTCGGTTATTCATAGCATAAGAAATGGCCTTCTCAATATTCATATCAATTTTCTTAACCTCTAGATCTGTTTTTAAATCAATTTTGTTATCAAGAGATAATCCTATAAGTTGTTTAAAGGCAGATACTTGTCTCTCCATATTGCCTTGAGATGATTTTAATGTATTACGAGCCTGAATCAAATCAACTTCTGCCTGCATGGCATCTACCTCAGCAATCAATCCTGATTTGTATTTTTTTTCCGTGGTTTCAAAAATATTTTGCTGCCTCTGAACATCCTCTTTATTTATCTCCACCTCTCGTATGGTTTTATAGAGGGTAAAAAACTGTTGGGTAATCATATATATAAGATTAAGTTCAGACCGCGTAAAAATTTTCTTCTGTTTTCTATAATTTAATTTTGCCTGTCTGAGTTCCAGAGCTACAGTATTAATGGTAAATAAAGGTTTACTAATTATAAGACTGATTTTATTAAAAAATCTATTGGATTTATCATATTTATCCGGATTCTCTCTCACAGGTGACCATGAATTCAATTGATAAGCTTCACCTTGTAAGGTTAAATCACCTCCTCCGAAGGGAATCCAGGGCATGGGTTGAGTAATATCCATAACTCCTCTTACTTGAAAACTCCCCTGTTGCTTGGGGATGGGATTACCTTCAACCTGGGGAATTAATTCAAAACCTTCATCATATTGAGGTGCGAAAAAATTTAAATTTATATTTGTTTTATACCGAGCCCGGGCAGCTATTAAATTTTGCTCAGCCTGATCAACTAATTTTTCCAAAGTCTTAATATCATAACTCTTATCAAGGGCAATTGATATTGCATCATTCAAAGACAAAATTAAAACATCCTGACTCACCCCTTTACTCACCCCCCAAAAAACCAAAAACAAGAACATTACTTTTCTAATACTGTTATTATGGCTCCTACAAGACATATAATCAACTCCTGTAATTTATTACTCATATCTTAAAGATTCTATAGGATCCAACATGGCAGCTTTTCTGGCAGGATAGATCCCAAAAATAATTCCAACTGCTGCAGAAACAAAAAAGGCAAGCAGTATAGCTCCAATATCAACTATAGTTTTCCAATTTGCATAAGAGGATATAATTTTTGTCATGATAAAACCAAGAAGTATTCCCATTAATCCTCCTACAAAACTCAACATAACAGCTTCGATAAGAAACTGACCCAGTATATCTCTTCTGGTCGCTCCAACTGCTCGTCTAACACCAATCTCTCTCGTTCTCTCCAGAATAGAAGCTAACATAATGTTCATTATACCAATACCTCCAACCAAGAGGGAAATACCAGCAATAGCTCCCATTACAATATTAAAAATTCTCTGGGTCTTCTGTCGCTGATGAAGCAGCTCTTCAGGTACAACTATTTTATAATCTTCCATTTGATTATGTCGTAGACTGATCAGTCTATTGGCAAGATTGGCTGCCTCTCTAATCCTGTCATCATCTGAAATATTAAGTATTAATTGATCAACTTCAGGTTGAGCAGGATCAATATCAAATCTATGATTAAGGGTTGATAAAGGAATATAAATATCCTGATTAATATCCCTATCCCCTACTCCTCCCTTACCTGTAGAATG
Organism: uncultured bacterium; assembly: GCA_964442615.1. Lineage (GTDB taxonomy): Bacteria > Zhuqueibacterota > QNDG01 > QNDG01 > CAYUAG01 > CAYUAG01. Next base: position 15,310 of record CAYUAG010000078.1, on the reverse strand, counting down.
AGGTTTAGCTTGTAAAACTCCCACTACAGTAAACCATAAATCACCAATTTTTATTTCTTCACCAACAGCTTTCTGGAAATAAAACAATTCACGTTTTATCTGACTACCAAGAACACAGACCTTTCTTGTCTCATGCATATCATTATAATTAAAAAAATTACCACTTGTTAAATCAAAATTTAATACATTCTTGTATTCAGAAACTGTTCCAACCACAGCCGTATTCGTTTCCCTATCTCTTCTCAGAACTACCTGATCCTCCATTACTTTTAAAGGTACGGAAGCATTAACCAGGGGATTTAATACATGTAAAGATCGGGCATCATCAACTGTTAATCCTAAAGCTTCAACAACAGTTCCATACTCATCCGATTCAGTTTCAACAGGTTTTGAATGAATGATAATATTATTTAATCCAAGAACTTTAATCTGATCCAGAGCCTCTTTCTTGGCACCAGCACCAATAGAGAGCATAGCTATCACCGCAGCTACACCAAATATTATTCCCAGCATAGTAAGAAAAGTTCTTAATTTATGGTTGAACAGTCCTGATAAACTTACAGAAAAACTCTCTTCAAACTTCAACTATTACTCCATTTTTAATGAATGATTACTCGACGCACAGTACCTGATGTTTTCTTAGGTTTTTTCTTTGTTTCTGTAACTAAACCTTCACCCCCTATCTCTTCCAAAGGTATGGTTGGATCTCTTAAGCATACTTTTTCACCTTCCTCCAATCCCTTATTTATAACTACATAATCAGAACTTTTTATTCCGATAGATACTTCTCTCTCCTTTGGTCCCCTGCCATCCATAACATAGGCTACAGTTCTTCCCTCTTTTTGGAAAACTGATTGCAAAGGTACTGTGAGCACATCTTCAATTCTACTTACTATTATCCTGCAATTGCAGGTCATTCCAGGGCGAAGTTTTCCCTCAGAGGAATCAATCTTAACTTCCACATCAAATACCTTGGCATTAGTTGCATCATCACGTTTTGCCAGAGTTGCCACTCTTGATATATTTCCGTAAAAATTCATATCTTCCAAAGCATCAACTGTTACTACAGCGTTGAGATTCTCTTTTATTTTATTAATATCTCTCTCATTTACAGTAACATCTGCTTTCATCTTGGATAAATCTGGAATACTTATAACTGCCATACCAGGAAATGGAGTGTCTCCTATCTGAATCTTTTTCATTCCTGAACCTGACCAGGTTTCATGATAGACAACCATTCCATCAGTGGGTGCAGTTATTCTTAATTTTTCCAAATTATTCTCAGCTTCTTTTAATTCAACTCTGGCCTGCCTGACATCTAATTGTGCCCTTTTAAGTTCTGCATTATCAATTACTTTTTGTGCTTCTATTTTTTTTTCTGCTTGTTCAAGAGAGACTTTTGCTTTTTTCATATTCAACCTTGCTTCCTGACGCCTGGATTCTGCTTCATACTCCATCATCTTTAAATTCAATTCTGCTTGTTCATAACTATATTTTTGATTCTCAAGTTGACTCACAAGTTGTGCCATATTTGATCTAATAGTTGCCTTTTTACTTTCAAGCTGAGCTATAACACTCTCAAGCTGGTCTTTTGCTTCATCAACCCTTTGTAAGGCATCACTATTATCCAACTGTAGTAAGAAATCATCTTTTTTCACTATAATTCCTTCATCAACCATATCAACAATTTGTAAAGAAAATCTTCTTCTCATACGAGGAACTGAAATACTGGTAGAGTTTAATGCATTTATCTCACCGCTTACCTGCAAATCAAGCACAAAGTCTTCCCTAACTACTTCAGCAGTCGCAATATTAGGTGAAGATACTACAATAAAATTTAAAATAACAATAACTACAATAAATCCACAAATAATATAAATCCAGGTTAATTTATTAAAATTTTTTATCCTTGAAAAAAGATCATGAATCGACATATTCACTCCAATTTATATTTTTAATATTAAATTAATTATCTTTTTCTTCCGTCTTTTTCTTTTTAAGTTTTTCCATCATTTCAGGAGAGACCTTAAATGTCTTCTCATCTGTATTCCTTCCTGATCGTCCAACCTCTATCTTGGGTTCGGATTCCCTTTCATTTTTATCTTTATTTAATCTTTTCTGTAAAAAAGAAGGAAGCTTCTGGATATCAATATTAGATTTTTTATCTGTCTTTTCCTCATCTTCTGCAAATTCTTTCTGATAGTCATAGAGAATGCCATACTCTTCAAAAATCTTATAGCTCTCCTTTAAAGTCTTATTTATTGCTACAATACGCTCCTTTTCTTCTTCTTCCCCGAGTAAATCTGCTCTTTCATCCGAAGATATCATAGCTAATTTCATATCAGGTGTAACCCCACGCTTAATAATTACACTATCATCATTCCTTATACCCGGATAAACAGCATATGCTTTATTTTTCCTTTCAGGGAAAACAACCGGCTGCCCTTTAATTTCAAAAACCGCTCCTATTGGTACATAAACAACATCTTCATATTTTTCTAAAATAATCTTTATCTTTGAAGTCATTCCAGGTTTAAGAATTTTGGCAATTTCGTCAATATCAGCATAAACCTTATACCCTTTTAACCAATTTTTATTATCTACAGTTAAGGCTATTCTGGATATATCACGAACTTCACCCTGGAATATTGAATCCGGATATGCATCAAGAGTTATAATACATGACTGCCCAACTTTAATTTTTTCCCGGTCCATCTCACTTATATAGAAACTTGTCTGCATTCTGGAAAGATCAGGTATCTGCATCAAAGGCCAACCTGGTCTTGCATTTAATCCTTCTCTGGGACGTTCACCTCGAACATCCATATAAACAACAATTCCATTAGTGGGACTGCGTAATTTAAACTTTTCAATTCTATCATCAATTGATTTTAAATTATTTCGTGCCTGATTAACTTGAATTTGTGATTGTAATAATTGACTTTTGTTAATTATTTTTTGAGATTCGAGCTCTGTTTTTGCCATTTTGAGATTATTTTCAGATTCTTTAAACTGAATTTTTGCTTCCTGTTTTTTAGCTTCAGATTCAAATTCTCTCATTTTTAATCTCAACTCGGCCTGCTCTAATGAATACTCATTTAATGTAACCATATTTTCAAGATTTGAAATGGTCAGAGAGTGCTGTGATTTCAATTTTTCCAGGTCAGCTTTAAGTGTCTCTATCCTTTCCACAGCAAGATCTCTTTGTTCTTTTAAATCCCTGCTATCAAATTCAACCAAAATATCACCTTTTTCTACCAAACTTCCCTCTGGTTTCAACTCAGTTATCTGCAGATTTGTACCCCACATAAATGGAGCTGAAATTACAGAACGTGAATAGGCTTCAATCTCACCCGATTCTACCAGATCCACTATAAACTCACCTTTTTTTACCCCGGTAAACCTGGTAATCTTACTTCCACTGCTAAACTGGATAATAGAAAATATAATAAAAATTATTATTACAAAAAAAATCAACAAAACTCTTCTTGACCACTTTAAACCAATCAATTCAGGTAAAGGTGTCCTTTTAATAAAATCATCAATTATTTGAATTATGTTCATAAAAAAATCCTATTAAAATCTATCTTCTACTTTTTAATCTTATACACACAACCTTTAAATATGTTCAATAAATATATAAAAAAAATTAATACCAGTTAAACATTAAAATTAAGACGAATAATAAAAAATAAAAGTTTTAATTTTTTTTATTATTATTAAAAGATTTTTTTCCATTCTTTCCCAATCTTGGCAAAAAAATGAAACCAATACAAGTTGGCAAAAAAACATTAATGGCAAAAAGGAGAATTGAGCTATTAAAGGCTGTTACCTTTTGAATGCCAAATTTAACAAAAAAATAGACAGCAGCACCTTCTCTAATACCCAAATCAGCAAATGATATTGGGAGTAATGTTTTAGTAAAAATTGTAGAGATTGTAGAAGCTGCAGCAGTAGAAAATTGCATCTTTTGGAAAGCCAAAGCAAGAAAACAAAACTGCAGAATATAAATAAAATACAATAAAAATGATAGAAAAATAAATATTCCGGCTTCCTTATTATTAAAATTGTCCATACACGTTATAAATCTTCTCAAATTATCTCTGTTAGGGAAAATAAGTGATATGTTATAAAGAATTTTACGTATCCCGGATGGATATAAACATATCAATAGTCCTATACCAGTTATTATCAGTGAAATCATTAATAATGGATATAAGATCAAGGAACGATAATTAAACTGATAAAAAATTATAAAAGCCAGTCCCCAAATACCACCAACTAGTATAGTAATAAAAGAGTAAAACTTATCTAAAAAAACCAATCCTGCTGCTTGGATACGATCAATATCTAATAAAAATAATGGTCTTCCAACTTCCCCTATTCTGCCAGGAGTTACAAAACCAACTACCATACCACCCATAAGAGATGCAAAGGAATTTTTATGATCTATATCAGGTTTTATCAGTTTTAATAAATAATGCCATCTATGCCATTGTAAAAGAAGATTAGGTACAAGCAAAAATAAGGATAGAATAATTAAACCAGGTCTGAGAGGATTAACTAAAGCATTATATATATCATTAAAATTTACTTTAATAATTACAACATATAAAACACATAATGCTAAAAATATTCTCAGTATAAAAAACAGCCATTTTCTATTCATAGGAGCTCACTATAAAATTAAATTGTATCAAACCATTCCATTATTCTGTTAGCAACCTTATCTCCAGTGAAACCAAACTCCTCAACTAATGCATTACTTGGTGCTGATTTACCAAAACTCCTAATTCCATAAAATAAAAAAGGAGCATTTTTTACTATTTGCCATGCAGGAGGAATTCCAGCTTCAACCACAACTACAGGTATTCCTTTTTCAGGAACAATCGACTTCTGATATAATTCTGATTGAATTTTAAACAAGTCCAAACTTGGCATTGAAACAACCCGGACATTCAGATCTCTGTTTCTTAAAATTTGTTTTGTTTTAAGAGCAACTGGGACTTCTGAACCACTTGCAATTATTACCATATCTAATGAAGAACTATCTTCCTGAGATAAAATATATCCTCCCTTTTTTATATCATTTAAACTATAACTATCTCCCTTTTCAAATTTTTCTAACTTCTGACGAGTGAGACATAATGCAGTAGGTCCATTTTTATTTTGCAAAGCATAAGACCAAGCAGCAATACATTCCTCACCATCAGCAGGACGAAAAACAGTGAGATTGGGTATAGAGCGTAAAATAGACAATTGTTCCACTGGTTGATGGGTTGGACCATCTTCTCCAACTAAAATACTATCATGAGTAAAAACATATATAACCTGAATACCCATTAAGGCAGCTAAACGTATTGAAGGATGCATATAATCTGAAAAAACAAGAAAGGTAGAGCCAAAAGGAACAAATCCTCCATAAAGCGACATTCCATTTAATATAGCACCCATTGCATGTTCACGAATACCAAAATGGATATTTCTACCCTTAAATTCACCGGGCTTGATGCTTTCTTTTCCGGTTAAATGTATTTTGGTTGAACCAGCTAAATCTGCAGAACCACCGTACAACCAGGGCAGTAATTCGGCAGCTTTATTTAACACTTTACCATTTATCACCCTGGTTGCAGCAGTTTCTTCCGGAATAACACTTTTTAATATTTCTTCCAGATTAGAGGGAATCTCCTGCTTATGGATTGTATCCCAGTATTCAGCTAACTCCGAATTCTCTTGCTTCCACTGTTTAAAATCCTTTTGCCACTTTTGATATTCATCTTTTTTTCTTTGTAAATGTTTACTAAAAAAAGTTTCAACCTTATCAGGAACAAAAAATGTAGGTTCCAGGGGCCATCCCAGATTCTCCTTTGTACGTTTTACTTCATCTTCACCTAAAGGAGCTCCATGAACTGATTCGGAATCCTGTTTATGGGGACTACCATATCCAATATGAGTTCTGGCAATAATCAAACTAGGTTTCTCTTTTTGGTCAATTCCTTCCTGTAATGCTTTAGTTATCTCTTCATAACTATGCCCATTTATTGATACAGTATGCCACCCCATTGATGTAAACTTAGCTGAAATATCATCAGAAAAAGTTAATTCAGTTACTCCATCAATAGTGATTCTGTTATCATCATACAGATAAATAATATTACCTAACTTAAGATGGCCGGCAATTGAGGCAGCTTCATTACTGATTCCTTCCATTAAGTCACCATCACCTACTATGCCATATATGTGATTCGATATTGGGGAAAAATCAGCAACTTTAAATTTTTCCTCTAAAATCTTGGAAGCAAGAGCCATTCCTACTCCATTTGCAAATCCCTGTCCTAAAGGACCAGTAGTAGTTTCTATACCAGGTGTGCATCCATATTCTGGATGCCCAGGGGTACAGCTTTCCCATTGTCGGAAATTCTTAATATCATCTAAACTAATTGGATACCCTGAGAGAAAAAGCAAACTGTAATAAAGCATTGAACCATGACCAGCAGAAAGAATAAACCTATCCCGATTGGGCCATTTCGGATCTCCAGGGTAATAATCCATAAATTGGGTCCATAAAACTACTGCACAATCCGCCATTCCCATAGGCATTCCAGGATGTCCTGAATTTGCTTTCTGGATTGCATCTACTGATAACATTCGTATAGTATTAGCTGACAGCCTGTACATCTCCATACTATCTTTTAAGTTCAAAACTACTCCTCAATTTCAAATTACTAATTAATATACTAACTGACCTTACTGAATCCTGTTCAGTTCAGGTTTTAACCTGCTATTCTCAAATCATGCAGGAAACATTTATATTTTAAACTCATAAAAAAAATTAATGGTTGATAAAATTTCAAACTATATAAAAAACTTACCTTATAATTACGAATTCTCTTTAAACTGATGGTATCTATATTACAAATACTCTGTTTAAAAAGCAAGATATAAATTTATAAAAAAAGCGTAAACTTAAAAGTCCAAAATAATGTTAAAACAAAATCCAATTATAAAGCAATTTTAAAGGGAAGGATTATGGAATATCCAGTCTTGTAAAATCCAAATAAGATAGTAAAAATTACAATTCTTCCTAAAAAATGTTTAAATTGCAATATTGATTCGAAATTCTTACATTAGCTTTGGTTAGGATTGATGAAAAAATACTAAAAATCCAGTACAGTTCCACGATAAGAACTTACTATTTCAATATTTAAATTGGATCTCTGCTATCTAAGTACTAATGTAAGGAATATTGTATGCAGTATAAAAATAATAAATATGTTAAGTCAACCACATTAATTGAATCCAACCACCCCCTTATTATTGCTACAGCAAAAAAATTGACTTCCTCTGCAAAATCAAATCAGGATAAGATCAAATCCTTATTTTATTTCATCAGAGATGAAATAAAATATATTTTTGGTGTACCTCCGAATGAATCAGCAGTAAAAGCATCCACAATTTTACAGGCAAAAAAAGGATTCTGTACCCAAAAAGCTATCCTGTTCTGCAGTTTAGCCAGAAGCTGCTCAATTCCATCCGCAATTCACTTTTACGATATTATAGACCATGATCTTTCCGACTATATTGCAGGTATTTTAAAAACCAGAAAACTCATCCGCCATGGAATATTAGCTGTTATGTATAATGATTCCTGGATACAATACGATGCTACTCTGGATCTAGAGCTTGTCACAAAAAAGAAATTGAGACCGGTTGATTTCTCTCCGGATCAAGATTGTCTGATGCCCTCAACCACCTTAACCGGGAGCAAACATATTGAATATGTACATGATTATGGTCTGACCCATGATGTTTCTTACCAACAAATTATGATGTGGATGAAGCAGGGATATCCTCATCTTTTTAAAAATATTCTAAAAAATGGAGAGATAAATAAATAACAATTAATCTTTTTTTGATCTTTAATTTTTTAAGGAGCTATTATGCCTAAATCACCTGATATTAATCCTTTAAAAAAATTATATAAAAATATCAATTATCAGAAAGAAAGATATAAAAGACTCATTTCTCTTTTCAAAAAACACTTTCCTGAAAATAAAGAGATACTATTTTTCAGCACTCCTGGGCGCATTGAGATAGGAGGTAATCATACTGATCATAATAATGGAAAGGTTTTAGCAGGAGCTGTTAATCTTGATTCAATTGCTGCTGTTAGTAAAAACAATACAAACAAAGTTATACTTTATTCAGAGGGATTTAAAAATTCTTTCCAGGTTGACTTAAACAAGCTTGATAAAAACAAAGATGAAGAAGGTTCAACAGCTTCTCTTATTCGGGGAATTGCCTATAAACTGAAAAACTCCGGTTATACTATTGGCGGATTTAACGGGTATATGACCAGTAATGTAATGGTTGGATCCGGTTTAAGTTCCTCTGCTTCGGTGGAAGTACTAATAGGAATAATTTTCAATACTCTTTTTAATAAAAACAACATATCTTCACAGGAAATTACTTTAATCTGTCAGTATGCGGAAAACAATTACTTTAACAAGCCTTGTGGATTAATGGATCAAACCACCTGTTCGCTAGGAGGAATAATTACCATTGATTTCAAAGATCCCCAAAAACCGGTTGTCAAAAAAATCAACTTTGACTTTAATTCAACCGGGTATTCAGTTCTCATTGTCAACACCGGAGGCAGCCACGCAGATCTTACCCATGATTATGCTTCCGTCCGGCTGGAGATGAAAAAGACTGCTCAACAATTTGGAGCAGAGGTTATGCGAGATATTTCTCTGGAAAATCTACTGACAAATTTGCCTATGATCCGAAATCAATTAGGTGACAGACCTCTGTTAAGAGCATTGCACTTTATTCAGGAAAATAAAAGAGTAACTGCCGAGGTAAATGCTTTGGAAAACAATAATTTTTCCAGATTCCTAAAACTGGTTTCAGAATCAGGTAATTCCTCTTTTAAATTCCTTCAAAACTGCTATTCCCCAAAAGACTTTAATAATCAAAGCATACCCTTAGCCTTAGCATTAACAGAAACTTTTATAAAAAAAAATGGATCAGGTGCATGCAGAGTACATGGAGGAGGATTTGCAGGAACCATTCAAGTTTTTCTTCCCAACAACCAGGTTAAAGCATACAAGCAATTCATATCCCCTGTTTTTGGAGAAAATGCTATCCTGGATCTTCAAATAAGATCAATTGGAAGTTGTTCTCTGAATCTTTAATTCAACTGTATATAAACTCATCCCCAACCCCTTCTCTTTGGAAAAGAGAAGGGGCTTACAGTAATTTCTTCTTCATGATTCAGACCTTCTTCATCAGGTATAAAAAACTTGAAAAATTACAGTAACAAAATCCACAGTAACAAAAATTACTAAATAGCTACAATCCTTTTTGAATCAAAAACCATTTCCCCCTCTCTTTTTCAAAAGAGAGGGGGACTAAGGGGGTGAGTTTGAAAACTCATCCCCAACCCCTTCTCTTTTCCAAAGAGAAGGGGCTTACAGCAATTTCTTCTTCAAGATTCAGACATTCTTCACCAAGTATAAAAAACCTGAAAAATTACAGTAAAAAAATCCGCAGTAGCAGAAACTACTAAGTAGCTACAATCCTTTTTGAATCAAAAACCATTTCCTCCTCTCTTTTTCAAAAGAGAGGGGGACTAAGGGGGTGAGTTTGAAATTTATCTGACAACCTGTTGCAAAATAACTGAATTCTTAGTATAATCAATTGTGCCAAAAGAGATTAAACTTCGGGGAGTAAGAGTCCATAATCTAAAAAATCTAAATATTGATATCCCCCGGGGAAAAATTATAGTGATAACTGGTCCCTCCGGGTCCGGTAAATCGAGTCTTGCCTTTGATACTATTTTTGCAGAGGGACAGAGACGTTATGTTGAATCACTCTCTTCCTATGCACGTCAATTTTTAGAAAGAATGGAAAGGCCTGACATTGATGAAGTAAAAGGAATATCCCCTGCTGTTGCCATAGAACAGCGTAACACCATCCGTACCTATCGTTCCACTGTGGGAACTGCTACAGAAGTACTTGATTACCTCAGACTCCTCTATGCCAGGATCGGCACCACTGTCTGTCCCAACTGCAATATTCCTGTCACTAAATATAAAACCTCAGATATAATAAATAAAATACAAAATATGCCGTTGAATGAATCCTTTGTTATCGGCTTTCCTCTTCAGCAAAAACCCACGAAAAAGGACATTGATAATCTCGTATCCAATGGATTTATTAGATTGATTATTGATAACAAGTTAGTCCGGACTGAACAGGTTGATATCAAGAATCCTGAAAATATTCCTGCGGTTGCTGTTGACAGGCTGAAAAACAATCCGGAAAATAAACAGCGTATTGCTGACGCGGTTGAAACTTCATTCAGCCAGGGAAAGGGGAAAATTGTTATACTGCCTGAAACTAAAGAGTTGCTCACTTTTTCTCGACTTTTTCGATGTGACAGTTGCTCAAAGGAATTCATACTTCCCCAACCCAGACTTTTTTCATTTAACAATCCCTTTGGTGCCTGTCCGGAATGCAGAGGTTTTGGAGATATTATTGATATTGATATGGGTAAAGTAATACCAGATAAATCAAAATCACTCCAACAGGGAGCAATTGCACCCTGGAATACTCCTACCCATAGCCATATTATTACACGACTGGAAAACCTAGCGCCAAAATATAATATTCCGCTTGATATACCATATCAGGAACTTAGTGAAGAACATAAAAATATCATAAAATTTGGAAAAGACAGTTTCCCGGGAATATATCGCTTTTTCAAATATCTTGAAAAAAAGAAATATAAAATCGGAATACGGGTTTTTCTTTCCCGCTACCGTGGGTACTACACCTGTCCCAAATGCAAGGGAACAAGACTCAGACCTGAAGCTCTGTATGTCTATCTCCATAACAAGAATATCAGTGAAATAACCAGTATGACTATAGAGCAGGCCTATAGGTTCATTAAAAACCTCAAGCTAAACGAATATCAGAAACAGGTGGCCCATCAGGTTTATAAAGAACTTTTAACTCGACTTACTTATTTATATGAAGTGGGTCTGGGGTATATTTCTCTCAACCGGCGTTCTGCCACACTTTCCGGAGGAGAGGCCCAGAGAATCAATCTTGCAACTGCTCTGGGATCAGATTTAACTGAAAGCATTTACATTCTTGATGAACCAACCATTGGCCTGCATCCCCGGGATAATGAAAAGCTGATTAACATTCTAAAGAACCTGAGAGATTTGGGTAATACCGTGATTGTGGTAGAACATGATCCTAAAATGATCAAATCAGGAGATCAAATTATTGAGCTGGGACCCGGAGCAGGAGAAAAAGGAGGTGAAAAAGTTTTTCAGGGAAATATCGACAACCTTCTTAAGAACAATTCTGTAACCGGTCTCTATCTTGCCCATAAAAAAACAATAGCTGTTCCTGAAAACAAACGGGAAACTAAGGGAACCTCAATCAACATCATAGGAGCCTCGGAACATAATTTAAAGAATATAGATATCACCATTCCGCTCAACCTTCTGGTGGTTATCACTGGAGTATCCGGTTCCGGTAAAAGTACACTCCTGAAAAATATTCTCTTTCCGGCCCTAAAAAAAGCAAAAGGGAAGAATTTTTTATCCCTGGGAAAATATAAATCTTTGCATGGAACTGACCGTATTGACGATGTAATTTTTGTAGACCAGTCACCCATTGGAAAAACATCCCGCTCCAATCCGGTTACCTATGTTAAAGCTTTTGATGGAATTAGAAAATTATTTGCTTCCACCAAACAGGCGCACCTCAAAGCATATACTCCCGGAACATTTTCTTTTAATGTAGCAAAAGGTAGATGTGAAAAATGTGAAGGAAAAGGGGTAATTGATATTGATATGGTATTTTTATCAGATGTTACTCTTACCTGTGATAAGTGCAATGGGCAAAAATATAAAAAGGAGATACTTGAGATAAAATACAGAGACAAAAATATAAACGACATTCTCAATCTGAGTGTTACAGAAGCTATTGACTTCTTCTGGGACCAGCCATCCATAATCCAAAAACTCCAGGTTCTTGAAGATGTAGGACTGGGATACCTCCATTTGGGACAAGCTGCCCCTACTCTGTCCGGAGGTGAAGCCCAGCGAGTAAAACTGGCTTATCATCTTTCTCAAAAGCCCAGGAAAAAACTCCTCTATCTTTTTGATGAGCCTACTACCGGTCTTCACCTGCATGATATTTCCTACCTGCTAAACTGCTTTAACCGGCTGATTGAAGATGGACATTCTGTAGTAATCATAGAACACCATCTAGATGTAATCAAAGCAGCTGATTGGATCATTGATCTGGGACCAGAAGGAGGAGAACAGGGAGGAGAAATTGTTGCTGCCGGCAGACCTGAAACAATTGCCCAGGTTCAAAATTCCCATACAGGAAAATTTCTGAAAACTGTACTTTGAGTTATTCAGACCTGACAGGCTTCTTAAGACTTGTCAGATCTAAGACGATTATTTCACTTCTGATGGTTTCGGAAATGAGTGAAACGGTTTCCGAAACGACATCATTAAGATACTTCCAAACATTGCTGCAGAGACCGCTTACACTTATCTCTGCAGCAATCTGAACCAAAAAAAAAATTTGAAATATAACCAATTACAGAAAGAGTGATTGCAGTTCTGGATTTAATTTTCAAAAATTAAGTTAACCCTGACAGAGTTTGAAACTCTGTCAGGATTTTCTCCGATAAGTTAGTACAAAAGAAACTAACCTTCTCAACTTCAAAATTGAAACACTTAAAATTCTTACCATCTTTTTCAAAATCCCCCTTTCTCAAAGGGGGATTATAGGGGAATTTTATTATCCACTAGCTGGGGGCTGTCTAAAAAGACCCTTTCAATATTTTTTTGACTTTTTAACATTAAATTATTATCTTTTATTTCATTTATTAAATAAATTTATACGGCTTAGAAACTATATGTGTAAAAGTACAAAAAGGAATTTACTGGACAGTAAAATTTGTTATCACAATAACAGAGGATATTCATGCAGTATCAAAAAAGAAATTTGATAATTTTCTTTGTATTAGGCCTAATCATTTTTCTTCCTCATTCCCTATGTGCCCAGGAAGACATTCATACAATTCTTGAGCGCCACCGGAAAGAAATGAAAACAAAACTCTTAGAGCGCTATCAGAACAAACTCCCGGAACATCACCTTAATGAAATGAAACAAAGGTATGGGAAGATAGATTCCCTGAGAATAGCTGAAGAAATGAAGAGAATGGAAAACAGGCGGATGAAAATGTTAGATGAGCTTAAAAAAGAACAACGCTCAAGAACAACATCCAAACCTGCCAGGATTACCGCAGTCAACCAGCAGGACTCCCTGGCTCTGGTTGCTTTGTATAACAGCACTGATGGTGATAATTGGGAAAATAATACTAACTGGCTGACCGGCCCGGTGAGCAGCTGGTATGGGATTAGAGTTGAATCTAGCCGTGTTTATGAAATATCTTTAGAAAGAAATAATTTAAGTGGAGTGATTCCACCAGATCTGGGTAACCTGTCGAATCTGGAACAACTGATACTTTATGTAAACCAACTCACCGGCTCCATTCCGGCAGAACTGGGAAATCTGTCGAATCTGGAACAACTTTGGCTTTGTAATAACCAGCTCTCCGGTTCTATCCCGGCTGAACTGGGGAACCTGTCAAATCTGGAATGGCTTTGGTGTGGAAACAACTACCTTACTGGCAGTATCCCCGCTGAACTGGGAAACCTATCAAATCTGAATGATCTATCTCTTACTGACAATCAACTCTCCAGTTCCATTCCAGCTGAATTGGGTAATCTGTTAAATCTAAAGTGGTTTTTTCTTTACAATAACCAACTCACCGGCTCTATCCCTCCAGAATTGGGTAACTTGTCAAAACTAACCTATCTTGAACTTGACATCAACCAACTCACCGGCTCCATCCCGGCTGAACTGGGAAACATGTCAAAGCTACGAACACTTATTCTTTTTAGCAACAATCTTACCGGTCCCATTCCCCCGGAGCTGGGAAACCTATCAAACCTGGATTATCTTGTGCTTGATAATAACCAGCTTTCCGGTACCATCCCGGCTGAATTAGGAAATTTAACAGAACTTACCTTGCTCGGCCTGAGCAGAAACCAGTTTTCCGGTTTCATACCTACAGAACTCAGTAAGTTATCAGATTTAAGCCTGCTTTATCTTGCCTGCAACAAGCTGACCGGACAAATTCCTTCATCACTGGCAGATTTACGCTATCTTTCTCATAGCAATCTTCATTGGAACGGTCTGCATACTGATGATAATGACCTGCGCACTTTTCTTAATGATAGAACCACAGAAAACTGGGAATCCACCCAGACTATCGCTCCTGAAAATATCTTATGCCGCACTGTAACCGATACCTCTCTCACTCTTACCTGGACACCTATCACTTTCACCCAAGGTACTGGCGGTTATCGAGTTTTCTACTCTTCTGCCCCAAAGGGGCCTTTTACTGAATATGGTATGACCTCTGACAAAACCATAGATTCACTCAAGGTAACCGGTCTGTTTAAGAGAAAAACCTATTATTTTAAAGTTCAAACCCAGACCAATCCTCATATGAATAACCAAAATACTGTGGTCAGTGAATATTCAGACATAATCTCCAGCACCAACACCCGGGTATCTGAATTGGAAGAAGAAATAATCAAAACCTATGCCTTGCTGCAGAATTATCCTAATCCCTTCAATCCTGAAACCATAATTACTTATTCCTTACCCAAATCCTCTCAAGTAATCCTTACAGTATACAACCTTATGGGGCAACCTGTCCGTACTCTGGTTAACAAAAAAATGCCGGCTGGTACTCATCAGGTTATCTGGAATGCCAAAAACGAACGTGGCAGAACTCTACCAACAGGTATTTATTTTTATGTTATTAAAAGTGGCTCATACACAAAAATGCGCAAGGCATTGCTGATGAAATAGGTGTTATAACAGTCAAACAAAATCGACCTGTCAAGACTGTTGTAATTACCATACATAAATATTTCATTAATCCTGGGAGTTTTGATGCTATCTGTATTGAGCTTACAGACCTGGTGTTGTCCATAATATCGACAACAACCGAGGTTTTGAACTTTTTCGACATTCTCAACAGAGTTTTTGCTGAAGTGCACAAGAAGCTAAGCTTCTCATAGAAGCTTAGCTTCTAAATTGAGGCACACCCATTTCTTTTTTAAAAAATAGGATGATTAACGCTCTGTGAGGTGAAGTCGTATAAAAGTTATAAATCTTCTTGTGTAAATTATTT
>CAYUAG010000077.1:4604-18901 GCA_964442615.1 uncultured bacterium | reverse complement strand
ATAATGTAGGGGAGGTATTAATGGATGCTAAAATAAAAAAAGTACTTAATGAAAGTGAGAAAATTATTCCATTTCTAAAAGATGTTTCCAATACTACACGTCTTAAAATTTTATGTATTTTAAATGTTGGTGAAAGACGAGTTGGTGAAATTCAAAAATTTTTAGGTGCTAAACAATCTTACATATCGCAACAGTTAAAATATTTGAAAAATGCTGGATATTTAAGTAACAGAAGAGATGGAACTCAGATTTATTATAGTCTTATTGATAAAAAGTTTCCAAAAATCCTTGAGGCTCTTAAAAAGAATCTCGGCTAATTATTATCTTCATCTTGTCGGGGTTGTTCATATATTATATTTGAATAACCCCTTTTTTGTCTTTATGAAATACTGTATTAATTTAATAATTAATATATTATAAATATATATATTGATAAGTATTGTATAATTTCTATTATAACTTTTTTAATATTAATAATTTTCTTTTTTACTAGAGCTTATTTATGAGTAGTGTAAAAGAAAAAATTGATAAAATTCGCAATACTATCCGTGAACATGATTATAACTATTATGTTCTAAATGAACCTGTTATATCTGATTATGAATATGATAAATTGATAAAAGAGTTGATAGAGCTTGAACACGATAATCCGAAACTAATAACTCCTGATTCTCCAACCCAAAGAGTTGGAGGAGAACCTGTCGAAGAATTCACTACAGTTAAACATGATATTCCCATGTTGAGTCTTTCTAATACCTACAATCATGAAGAGTTATATGAGTTTGAAAACAGAATTGTTAAAACATTATCCCTAAAAAAAATTAAATATGTAACTGAATTAAAATTTGACGGGATTGCAGTATCGCTAATTTATAAGGATGGAATTTTTACCTTAGGTGCTACAAGAGGAAATGGAGTAGAAGGAGATGATATTACAAGGAATTTAAAAACAATAAATTCAATACCTTTAAAAATAGTCAATGATAAAAACCTTCCCCAGAATATTGAAGTAAGGGGAGAGGTATTTATGCCTAAAAAGGGTTTCAACAAATTGAACAATATGAGAATAAAAGAAAATTTGGATGTTTTTGCTAACCCCAGGAATGCAACTGCTGGTTCTTTAAAACTTCTTGATCCTTCTATGGTGGCAGACCGTCCTCTTGATTTTACTGCTTATTATCTACAATATTTGAATGAGAGTGATGCTAAGAAATATAAGGTAACCACTCATTTTCAGAATTTACATATTTTAAGAAAATTAGGTTTTCCTGTAAATCGTCATGTAACCTTAAGAGAATCAATGTGGGAAGTTATTGAAAGATGTGACTATTGGGAAGAACACAGAGATGATGTTGATTATGAGATTGATGGAATAGTGGTAAAAGTAGATAATTTGAAATATCAACATCAACTTGCTGCTACTTCAAAAAGTCCACGCTGGGCAGTGGCTTATAAATTTAAAGCAAAACAGGCAACTACATTTTTGAAAAAAATTCATCTGCAAGTGGGAAGAACAGGTATAGTTACACCAGTGGCCGAATTAGATCCTGTTTTTCTTGATGGTTCAACCATAAGCAGAGCAACACTTCATAATCAAGATGAGATATATCGTAAGGATATCAGAGAGAGAGATGTAGTTTTGATTGAAAAAGGAGGGGATGTTATTCCTAAGGTTGTAAAGGTAATTAATAAAAAACGACCAAAAAATACTAAAAAATTTAAAATACCCAAAACATGTCCTGTCTGTAATAGTAAATTAATTCAGCTTGAAGGAGAAGTTGCGGTTCGATGTGAGAATATTGCCTGTTCGGCTCAGGTTTTTGGTCGTATTAAACATTTTGCTGCCCGCGGGGGAATGGATATAGAAGGTCTTGGAGATGTAATAATTCAACAATTAATTGATCTACAAATAATATTTGATTATGGAGATTTATACCGTCTCAAGAAATCAGATATTCTGGTGTTAGATAGAATGGGAGATAAAAGTGCAGAGAATTTATTGGAGAGTTTCAAGAAAAGCAAAATTCGATCTCTGGATCGATTGATTTTTGCTCTAGGAATAAGATTCGTAGGAAAGAATGTTGCCATTTTATTGGCTGATGTTTTTGGTTCTATTGAAAAATTACAGAATGCTTCATTAGAAATGCTCGATAAAATTGAAGGAATAGGTCCCAAAATAGCTGACAGTATAATAAAGTTTTTTGATAATGATAACAATAGAAAAATAATTATTAAGTTAAAAGATGTTGGTATTAAAATGGAAGAAAAACGTTCTATTTCTGCTGGTGGTATTTTCCAGAATAAAGTGTTTGTTTTAACTGGTTCCCTTACCCGTTTTACCAGGCAAGCAGCAACAAAACTAATTGAATCTGAAGGTGGAAAAGTTTCATCAAGTGTAAGTAGAAATACAGATATGGTTTTGGTTGGTGAGAATACAGGTTCAAAATACAGTAAAGCTTTGGACCTTGATATAAAAATTATTGATGAAGACAGTTTTATTAAAATACTCGAGAAAGCAAAAAATATTAGTATTCCTGATGATAGTCAGTTGAAAATTGAAATGTAAGAATTCCTACACTTTTGCATTGATATATATTAAATAATTTTTTATGATATAGTAGAATTGAAAATGAATAAAAATGGAGTTTACTGTGAGTAAAGAAGTTAGAACGGCAATTAATCCAAAGCGGAATGAAAATTTTCCAGAATGGTATCAACAAGTAATTAAAGAAGCAGATATGGCTGAAAACAGCCCTGTTCGAGGTTGTATGGTAATTAAACCCTGGGGATATGCCCTATGGGAAAATTTACAAACTGCACTTGATGTTAAATTCAAACAGACCGGTCATGTAAATGCTTATTTTCCATTATTCATCCCTCTTCATCTCATGGAAAAAGAAGCAGAACATGTTGAAGGTTTTGCTAAAGAATGTGCGGTTGTTACTCACCATCGATTGGAATCGGATAAAAAAGGAGGTTTGAAACCTGCTGGAAAATTGAAAGAATTTTTAGTGATACGTCCAACCTCTGAAACTATTATAGGTGAGATGTTTGCTAAATGGATTCAAAGTTATAGAGATTTACCTCTTCTCATTAATCAGTGGGCAAATATTATCAGGTGGGAAATGAGAACCAGACTTTTCTTGCGTACTACAGAATTTTTATGGCAGGAAGGACATACAGCTCATCAAACTGAAAAAGAAGCTTGGGAGGAGACTTTGACTATACTGGAGATATATAAAGATTTTGCGGAAAACTATATGGCAATACCAGTATTAACAGGAGAAAAAACAGAGAATGAACGGTTTCCCGGTGCAGTGAAAACTCTATGTATTGAGGCGATGATGCAGGATAGAAAAGCTCTTCAATCCGGAACCAGCCATTTTTTAGGACAAAATTTTGCTAAAGCATCAAATATCCAGTTTCAAGATCAAAAAGGGGATTTATCGTACGTATGGACGACTTCCTGGGGAGTATCAACCAGACTAATTGGAGGAATGATAATGGTTCATGGAGATGATAATGGTTTGTGTTTACCGCCTCGATTGGCTCCTAAACATGTTGTGATTTTGCCAATTATAAGAAATGAAAGTAATAAGGAGAAAATATTTTATTACTGTAACAAAGTAGCTGGGGATTTAGGTAAGCAATGGTTTCATGAGAGGAGAATAGAAGTCTATCTTGATGCAAGGGATATGAATGCAGGTGAAAAAAGCTGGGAATGGACTAAAAAAGGAGTACCTGTTATTGTTGAAATTGGTCTCCGGGATATTAAAAATGATAGTGTTTTTGTTTACCAACGAGATAAAAGTCGTAAGGAGCGTTACAACCAGAATAGAGATCTTTTTATTGATGGGATTACAGATCTGCTTGATAATATCCAGAATTTTCTTTTTGATAAAGCAAAATCATTCAGAGATAAGCATACAAGAAAAATTGATGATTATGAATCTTTTAAAGAATTTTTCACTTCCAAAAATAATGATACTTCCGGAATATTTGGGGGATTTGCTTTATCTCATTGGTGTGGTAGTCAAGAATGTGAAGATAAGATAAATGATATGCTTAGTGTAACTATACGTTGTATCCCTTTTGATAATAAGGAATCAAGAAAGGGGAGATGTATTTTATGTGATAAGAAAAGTAGGGGAAGAGTTGTTTTTGCACGGGCATATTAATAACCTAGTTGATTTACTTTATTTTTGAAAATTTTAGCATTATAAATATTGAAATTACGTACGGTAAATTAGTGAAAAATAGAATTTTTCAACAGTGTCATTAATTTAAAATTTTTTGATTACCACGAAGCACAAAGGACATAAAGAGGAAAAAAGATAGAAGCTAAAATGGATTAGGTATTGATGAGATTATTTTAAAAAAGAAATCTCCTGGATAATACATGGAATACACATATTTTTTTTAAAAAATGTATAGGAGATTCTTTCCTGATTTTTGTATTTTTAGTAAATTTTTAAGATAGTCTCATGGATTATTATCATAAAATCATAAAGTAAAAACAAAGAGTATAAGATCCAAAGAAAGAGAAAATTTTAGAAAAAATGTCAAGACGAGTAACTCAAAGGATTATGGTAGGAGATGTTCCTATTGGTGGAAATACTCCGATATCTGTTCAGTCAATGACTAACACCAAAACAAAGAATGTTGAAGCAACAATACAACAGATAGCAGATTTAGAAAAAGCTGGTTGTGAAATAATCCGAGTTGCGATACCTGATCTAGAATCAGCTGAAGCTTTACAAGATATTAAAAGCAATATTACTATCCCGATTGTAGCAGATATTCATTTTAACTATGAGTTAGCATTAAAAGCACTGGAATATGGAGCTGATAAAATTCGTATTAATCCCGGAAATATTGGATCTGAACAAAGAGTTAAAGCCATAATAGATAAAGCAAAAGAAAAAAATATTCCCATAAGAATTGGAGTAAATAGTGGTTCTTTGCATAAAGATATCATACATAAATATGGAGGTGTTACAGCCCAGGGACTGGCTGAGAGTGCTTTTGATTATGTACGATTATTTCAGAAAATGGATTTTAAAGATCTTATTGTTTCCCTTAAAGCATCGGATGTAAAGATGATGATAGAGGCTAACCGTATTTTTGCTGATAAGACAGATTATCCGCTCCATCTTGGGGTTACTGAGTCAGGTATTCCCAAAAGAGGTATCATACACTCTTCTGTTGGAATTGGAACACTCCTTTCAGAGGGAATTGGTGATACTATCCGAGTATCTCTTACCGGAGAGCTTACAGAGGAAATCCGAACCGGATATGAGATACTAAAATCCTTGAAACTTCGTGAACATGGAGTAAATATTATATCCTGTCCCACCTGCGGACGTATACAGGTTGATTTAATCACTTTAGTAGAAGAACTCGATAAGCAGCTTGCAAACGAAGAAAAACCTATTACAGTGGCGGTAATGGGATGTGCAGTAAATGGTCCTGGTGAGGCGAGAGAAGCTGATATAGGTGTAGCATGTGGTAAAAAGAGTGCTCTTTTATTTAAAAAGGGAGAAGTAATTAGAAAAATTAAAGAGAATGAAATAATATCAACCTTACTTAAAGAAATCCAAAATCTCTAGTGAGGTAGTGTTAAAAGTTCTATGAAAAAACCTAGAGATATGAAACCACAGAGATCTCAGAGAAAAATAATAAGTATTAAAGATGATTATCCCTATAGAGATATTACTGGTAAAATTATATCCTGTGTTTTGGATGATATTTCAGATTAGGTTTAAAATTAATGAAAAGTCTCTATGAAGAAACCTTAACTTAGGAGTTTAAATTAAATCAAATAACTTATAATAAGCAAAAAATGGATATACTTACAATATAATGGTCGTACTATTGTTAGTTTCTCTTTAGTACTCTTTGGTTAATTTTTTTTCACTAGATTTAATGAAAAAAGGGAGGAGAGAATGCTTGAAAATGTTGAATGTTTAGGACATGCTACAGTGAAAATTAAAAATGATTTAGTAATATATATTGATCCCTATAAAATATCCACTAATGAAAAAGCAGATATAATTTTAATCACTCATGATCATTTTGACCATCTTTCTCTGGAAGATATTAAGAAGATTCAAACAGAGGAGACTGTCATAGTTATTCCCTCTACTGTTGTTGAAGGTGTCGGCGGAAAAATAAAAGAAATAAATCCGGGTGATTTAATTTCAGTAAAAGGGATAGAGATTAAAGCTGTGCCTTCCTATAATACCAAGAAAAAATTTCATCCCAAGAAGAAAAAATATGTTGGATATATTGTGATGGTGAATAATGTTTCTTATTACCATTCTGGGGATACTGATAGAATACCTGAAATGAAAGATTTAAATGTAGATGTTGCCTTTCTGCCGGTAGGCGGAACCTATACCATGAATGCAAAAGAAGCTGCAGAGGCAGTAAAAGATATCAAACCCAAGGTGGCAGTTCCACTGCACTATGGAAGTGTGGTTGGATCAATAGATGATGCTGAGGAATTTAAAAGGCTTTGTGATTGTGAAGTTAAGATACTATATTGAGATTACATTAGATGAGTTTTAAGTATTTGGACAGTATTTCAGGGTAAGGTATATTTAGGTTGTTTTTTAGAAAATTTTTTATTACCGTTTTTTTCTTGGGAATTTTCAATGTATCATATTCTCAAGAGTTACTATGGCCTACAGATGCCAGTCATCTTATAACATCAACATTTTGTGAATACCGTCCCGGACATTTTCATTCTGGAATAGATATAAAAACCTGGGTAAAAACAGGATATGGAATTTTTGCAGTTGAGGATGGTTCAGTAATGCGAATTAGGACCTCTCCTTATGGTTATGGAAAGGTCTTATATCTGCAACTGAATAATGATCTAAGAGCTGTTTATGCCCACCTCTCAGATTTTTCACCCAGAATTAAAAGTATTGTACAAAAGGAACAAGAAAGAATTGGTAGGTATGCTATTGATAAACGTATTTCTGCAGGGGAATTGGTGGTTAAGAAAGGTGATTTGCTTGGATATACTGGCAGAAGCGGAACAGATACACCACATCTTCATTTTGAGATAAGAGATAAAAAAGACAATCCAATTAATCCCTTTATTGCAGGATTTAAAATTATTGATTTCATACCTCCTACAGTTAAATCAATTGCTGTAACTCCTTTGATATTTGGTTCTCATGTAAATGGAGATTTTGTTTCTCAAATTATTCCTGTCGAATCAACAGGGAATGGTCGCTATATTTTAGCTGATACTGTTTATTGTAAAGGTGAAATAGGGTTTTCCATATCAGCATACGATATGGCAGATGGTGCTGATAATAAATTTGCTCCCTATAGATTGACTTTTTATATTGATAACCAACATATTTTTTCTACAAAATATGACAGCCTAACATTTCATAATTCTCGTCAGATATATTTGGATAGAGATTATAGATTGATGAAACATGGTCGTGGTTTTTTCCATAATCTCTATCGTACCTATGGTAATAACCTTGGTTTTTACTATTTTAAAGGAAAACGTGCTGGAATTGTATGTTGCAAAGATCAAAAATTATCCCCTAATAAAAGAATTACTATTAATAATGATGGTTCAGTTTTACTGAGTCCCGGAATTCATGAAATTAAAATTATTATTTCCGATTTTTATAATAACATCTCTGTTGTTTCTGGTTTACTTAATAATTGTGATATTTCAGATATCTCTCAATGTGTTTCAGATACTACTAATTTCTGTAGCCATACAAGTTCATATGATACATCAGGTGTTTATTTTTATAGAGAATTTATTCAAGACTATTTATATTGTTGTCTTTCAACAGATCAGCCGGTTGTAGGGAAACCTATAGTAACAGTAGAAATAGAACCTTGGAAAACTTTTACTCTTCCTATGATAAAAAGTAAAAGAGGTGGATTTAACGGTCAGTTATTATTGGATAAGGACTATACAGGAATTCTAACCATTAAAGCTGAGATACTTGAGAATTCAATAAAAAAAATTATATACACAGATACAGTAATGATTCATTCGATTTTACCAGATAAACCATCAACTCTATATTCCCTGGATACAGTTTGCAGTATTAATTTTTCGGATAGTTGTTTATACCAATCCCTAAAAGGTTATTGTGAAAAAAGAAAATATATTCATCCTGACTGTATACATGGATATATATATAGGGTATTTCCCCATACAGTTCCTCTTAAGAATCCTGTAGAGATTAGATTTAACCTTCCCTTGTCTGGAAATAATCGGGATAAAACTGCTATCTATTCTGTAAATAAAAAAGGATATTCATTTGTTGGTAATAATTGGCATACTAATTATATTTCTGGATGGTCAGATCAACTGGGAAGTTTTACTCTTTTACAGGATACAGTTAGTCCGGAAATTGATTTTGTCAGTCCGGCACCTGAAGAAACCATTACAACCTCTTTTCCTGAAATTGTGGTTGGCCTTAAAGATACTCTTTCCGGAATTTCAGGGGAGGATAGTTACATTATCCGGCTGAATGGGAGAAGAAGGATAGTGGAGTATGATCCTCAAAAAAATAAGTGTTATTGCCCAATTAGAGAACCTTTAGGCAATGGAATTCATTTTTTGGAAATTGTAGTGAAAGACAGAGTAGATAATGTAAAGAAGTGGAAGGGGTGGTTTAGAAGGGAATAAATGTTAAAGAATTACAATATCTAAATGCTTTTAAAATGAGATCTGAAAAGAAAAAAGAATTTATAGTTGTTGGATTAGGTGAAATTCTTTGGGATTTTCTGCCTGAGGGAAAACAATTAGGTGGCGCACCAGCAAATTTTGTCTATCACGCTCAAAACCTTGGTGCAAAGGGTGTGATTATCAGTGCCATAGGAAATGATGATCTTGGTGATGAAATACTTGACCAGGTTAAAACTGTTAATCTTTGTGTGGATTATATTGCGCGGGATAGGAAGCATCCAACCGGAACAGTTTCTGTCGAACTGGTTAATCAAGGGATTCCAGATTATACAATTCATGAAAATGTGGCTTGGGATTATATTCGCTGGAATCCTACCATGCTAGCTTTAGCGAAAAAAGCGGACGCAGTCTGTTTTGGATCTTTAGCACAACGTTCACCCGTATCCCATGAAACGATTGATAAATTCCTGAAAAGTACGAAACCAGACTGCTTAAGGATTTATGATGTGAATTTACGACAAGCATATCATAGTGCAGATACTATAAGGAAGTCGCTGGAACGGACAATAATTCTTAAACTTAATGAAGATGAGTTACCAGTGATTGCGAAATATTGTCATATTACAGGTAATGAAGAAAGAGTAGTTAAAAAAATTATTGATAAGTATCATTTAAAGCTAATCGCATTAACCAAAGGAAGGAAAGGAAGTGTTCTATATAATCCTGACTTAAAATCTGTAGTTAGAGCTCCTTCAGTTCAGGTTGTAGATACTGTAGGTGCTGGTGATGCTTTTACCGCAGCGTTTTGTATAGGACTTCTAAAAAAACAATCATTAGAAATGCTTCATCAGAGAGCAACAACTTTAGCAGCGTATATCTCTACTCAAAAAGGTGCAATGCCCATGTATCCCGACGCTTTAAAACAAGAATAACTCAATATTGTAATAAGAGGTGTATTATTGATAATGTTTTATTTCTGGTTTTTAAGGATAAAAATTCTCCTTATCTTACCTCCTTGGGAAATTTAATAATATTTTTATCATTCTTCACCAGCCATACAATCCTGTCCCGACTCACGCCTTGCAGAGCATAGTCACGGCCAATACGGTTATTATGAAAATCCATTTTACGCTGGGCAGTAGTATTGGTAGGCAAGGTTTCATGAGCATCAGTAACTTTTTGAGCAAAAGCAGGACCAAATTCCTGAGTGAGTAAATAGCTCCAGAGTACATGCCGGTAGGCATCTTTAGGCAGGGAGCGATCCTGTTTTTTAGCCTTACGTGAAGTATCTTTGGCATCTAAGGTAATTCTCATGATAGGGGTTGTGCGTAGAGGATAGCGAGCAATGATGGCTGTTTCTTCATCAGAGAGCTCAAGGGCTAATGTATCTGCCATATGTTTGATATCCTCATGTCTAAACTGTAGAGTGGTTTGTCCTCCTTCTTGTACAGTATACAAATGAGCCTGGGAATTTTTATTACCGAGTTTAATGGTTACCAAAGCCCGCATGGTTAGGTTGGGACTTAATTCTTTCTCATCAAACAAATTGGTTATATTTTGAAAGATGTTTTTTAAACCGGTAAGGGGCCGGGAAAGTACTATCGGCTGACCAAGTTTTACATATCCCTGATCTATACGGGCAAATGAAGTACCGGGAATATCTTTCAATTGTTCAACATAAAGATTAAAGTCAGAGCAGGAAACATTAACTGCTGTTTTTTTCAGGTTTTCCAGATGAAAATTTATTTTTTCAGCGTTGAAGTAAGATGTATAGATGTCATTATTTTGTTGAGGTAAATTTATTTCAATAATAGAGTACAAGTCATAAACCGTAATGGTACGTAATGAGGAGAATCTTATATATTTATAATTATAATCGTTAATAGAAATACCCTGATTTGCCAGATGTGGCTTTAATTGCGATATCATTTTTTTAGCAGCAACATTAAAGATCATTCCACTTATAAAATAAATACCTACTGTGACTATTAGAATGATAATAATAAAAGTAAATAAAAATTTTTTCATGGAATTATTTCTCCTTTTCATGATTTACTAGACGGGATTTAATCTATAAAAGATTACAGTTATGCTTTGATCATAATTAAGGTACTTTTTTTATGAATAAGTCAATATACATTGATTATCACCTATGGCCAATACTTCTGATTAGAATACATGCCCAAAATTAAAAAAGATGCGGGTTCCTTCTTGGCTATACCCCAGATCAAAACGAACCACAAAATTGGTCAGATAATACCGCAGACCTGCACCAACATTCCGGTGCCAGTCAGTTATACTGATATCATCCAGAGAGGGCCAGACCCGACCTGTGTCCATAAATAAAACTCCACCCAGTTTCTTAATGATGGGAAACCGGTACTCCAGGGAAATCAGTGCCATAGTATTGTGAACAAACCTGTCAGCTTTG
Source organism: uncultured bacterium (assembly GCA_964442615.1). Lineage (GTDB taxonomy): Bacteria > Zhuqueibacterota > QNDG01 > QNDG01 > CAYUAG01 > CAYUAG01. Next base: position 7,790 of record CAYUAG010000077.1, on the reverse strand, counting down.
AAACCGCGTACAGTCCAACCACCCCCAATGAGGCTCATCTCATAAAAGGGAGCGTCTCCTGTAATATGCTGCATCCAATACCGCAGTGCCAGTATGTGATTTTTTGAAAACAGTTGTTTATAGGTACTGCATTCCAAACGTAATTTTTTAAAGTTCCATTTTGAGGTAAATACCGGAAATCCAATTTCACCCTGCAGATCAATCTTAATCCCTTTTTGAGGATGAATTTGACTGTTTCTGCTGTCAAAGCGGAACCGTATGGAGCTAGCTGTCACATCAGTTTCTCCGCTACCTGGCGTTTCAGAAGTGATTGTCTGCCAGTCGGGATCATAATCATAGACGCTGTAATGGTTTAGCCGCAGCCAGATTTCACCCACAAGTCGGGGAGTAAAGGTATGACTCAGGGTGAGTTCCAGTCTGGTTACTTCTTTAGGGAATTGAAATTCATTATCGTGAGAATCATTGCTAAAACCAAAAAAGTTACTGTTAAGCAGTTTGTTGTATTCAATTTTCATATCAAATGCCAGGGGATAGTACTTCCCCTGACGGATCTCAAAATCCGGCACTGAGAACACAAAGGCATATCGCTGTTCTCCCTTAGTGCTTCCGAACAGCATGAGATCAAAAGATTCGTTTTTCCTGAAATGGTTCTTTATCACTCCCTTGCCGCCAAAACCGAAACCGATATCTGAATCGTACATAAGAATGGGGAAAACACTGATAGAAGGTTCTCGAATTTCTTTCTTTTGTAATTCAGGCTTTTCCATTGGGTTGTAGGTGTTTTTAGAGATTCCCCTGTAAGAAAAGAGCAAAAAAGGAATAATTCCCAAGGTAACAATATTCTTAGTATTGTTTTTCATTTTTACTCCCATATAATATACTTGAATTTAGGTTATTTATTAAAAAAAATCAATGTTAATTTGATCTCTTATGCTACAATTTTATGCTTTTGCTTTAAAATAAGACTAAAAATGATAGCACAAACCAAATTCAAAGTCAAGTTCCGATTTTCCCAATAAACGAACAAGAGATAAAAAGGCCATCCCATTGTTACAAACAGGGATGACCTTCTCGAATCACAAAATTCACAGATTACTTCATAAGAACCATACGCTTAGCAATGGTGACATCACTTGTCTTGAGCTGGTAGTAATAGATACCATTGGCCAAACCCGAACCATCCCAGGTGAGGGTGTGGTTTCCAGCTTCCCTTTCAGCATCTACCAGGACTTTCACTTCCTGACCAAGTGTATTGTAAACTGTCAGGGTAACATCAGCTCGTTGAGGTAAATAAAACTTAATGATTGTCTCCGGATTAAATGGATTGGGATAATTTTGAGAGAGTTTAAATCCCTCGGGAACCTGATAGATAGATATTTCTTCCACTGAGGTTTTAATATCTTCTATCCGGCCCTCAGTCTGATAACTGATGGGTGAGTTTTCCACGATGTAATCACGTACAGCTTCGTATTCCGTTATACCTGCATCCTGAGGATTGCTTGGTTCCAGACCTGCCATACCCAGAAAGTTGTATAGACCTGAATTTGTGGTAACTGAGTATATAGCGGATGGATTAATTGGCTGACCGTCGATCATAACAGAGCTTATCTTTTGACCAAAGGGCTTGCTGGAGTCATAAGTGAAGTTCAATCCTGAAACCTGGATATAAAGATCACGCGTATTTTTTGCTTGATCGGTTGTATACTCCAGACCCATAAGCAACTGAAGACCACTTAAATCAAATGTCATTATTTTAAAACCGAATCCGGATTCCTGGTCATAACCATAGGGGACAGTTTGAAAAATATCGACACCAGCTAATGTACTGGCGTAGAGTTTCTGGCTGATGAATCCCCAGACAGCCAGAGCTACTTCAGTCTTGGTGGTATCGCGGTAAGCGTCCGTAACCAGATTTCCCATGGGGGTGTCTTTGTAGTTCTGCCCATAATCCTTCTCAATATCAACAGCCGCTTCTGCGATGATCTGGGTATAGACTGGTCCATACTTAGGATCCGCTTCCAGGGTATTGACCAGAGATTGAATAACTGCAGCTACTTGAGGTTCTTCAGGAATGGTGTTATCTACAGCCATCAATTCGTAGTCGAGAATTTCGATACCAGAGGCATCACACACCAGTTTCAGGTTGCCCACATAATCGTAAAAACAGCCGGCCTGGACGATCCAGGTGGTGTCACTCAAGGGATTGACTACACCTATAGGCTGTTCAATGGCAGTGTGGGAATGCCCTCCCACAATCAGATCAATCCCGGGTACATTCTGAGCCAGGATGGAATCCACAGCAATTCCTAGATGGGTGAGAGCAATGATCATGTCACATTGGGAATACAGAGAATCCACAGCAGCTGCGGCTCCTTCAATACAGGAAGTCACAGTAACCGGTGCTGGCATAGAGAAGGCATTGGTTTCCTCGGTGGTAAGACCAAAGATACCTACCTTCAGATTTCCGATTTCTTTGATAACATAAGGCTTTACCAATGCAGCCAGAGTCGGATCCTGGGTCATATCCAGATTGGCAGAAAGAATGTCAAAACCTGCTATTGGAAATCCAGCCTGGGATAAGGCCAGTTTCAGTACATCCGGGGTAAGATCGAATTCGTGATTACCCACTGCCATGGCATCGCATCCCAGATCTGTCAGTATCTGAAACTCGGGAACCCCAAAGTATTTATTGAACATCAAGTCGTCCACAAATAAATCACCGGCATGCAGAAACAGAACATTCTTTTCAGTAGCCATTACCTGACCGATTCTGGTTACAGCCCGGGCAATACCCCCGCGCATTCCAATTCCCTGGGCATCTTTTGGTCCATAGGGTACGAGGTGTGAATGGGTGTCGTTGATATGAAGCACAGTCAGAGTGTCGGTCTGTGCCCAGAGTACTCCGGTCATGCTGAAGATTAATATAATGATGGTAAGTAAAGTAATTAGAGCTTTTTTCATGGTATTTCCCCCCTTTTAGTTGATAAAAAATTTCACTTTTCCCATTCTTCCCACCCTGGAAATTTTTATTGACATCACCTCCTTGAAATATTTGTTCATAATAAAAAAATTTCCATTTCCCCATTCTTATTCCAAAATCTACTTTTGCTTCCACAACTCCGGATCAGTCTGCTGCAGCCATTCCATGGTCTTTTTAAAACCTTGCTGTTAACTAATGGGCGGAAC
>CAYUAG010000077.1:2030-4594 GCA_964442615.1 uncultured bacterium | reverse complement strand
GGTTAGAAGCGGTCTGGTTTTTTTTCTTAAGGATTTCCATAAAAATTCCATAATACCTGCAGCTGCATAAGCAGTCCAGTAGGGGATGTGTAATTTTGGATTTTTTTCACCAATTGATTCAGCTATTTTAGAAGTAAAATTTTGAAAAGTGTCGGATTCATTGTCATGAAATAAAAATCCCTGACCCACAGCTTTAGGGTGTTTAGCCAGCACCATCATCAGATCCACTAAATTTTCCACATAAGCAGGCCAGACAATAACATCTTTTCTCCAGAAAATCAATTCCCCATTTTTTATAGCATCGGCTAGCAGAGGAACAAAGGTGGTATCACCTGGGCCATATACCCAACAAGGATATACAATACTTACTGGTAGTCCTTTTTTACCATATTCCCAAACAATTTTGCTGGCCTCTAATTTCGTATCAGCATAGGGCTCACCCCAGTATGAGTAATCAAAGGTTTCATTAATGACAACATTTTCTTTCAGCCCAAAAACATCATTGGTGCTTACTTCAACCAGTCTATCTACTCTTTCTTGCAATGAAGCTTCACACATGTTACGGGTGCCCTGGATATTTACTTCTTCAAACAATTTTTTAGGTGCCCAATCTGTCACTACGGCAGCCAGGTGAAAGACAATCTGAGTGCCTTTCACTGCTTTCTTTACAGCAGAAAGATCCCGGATATCACCATAGACAACTTCTATCCCCCGGGATTCAAAGTCTGCGGCTTGGGGATCATCTGGCAGAGCCAAAATTTTGATCCGGTTTCTTTCTCTGATATTACTTTCCACTAAATGGGAACCGATAAATCCGGTTGCTCCTGTGATGAGTACTTTTTTCATAATTGATCCTTTTTTTATCAATTCTTTAAAGTTGGTCCTCATAAGTTAACTTTTTCAGCAATTTTCAGCAGCTGGTGAATATAGTTTTGGGGATCCGAACCCACAGTATCTGAAAGATTTCGGATAAACCCGGTGTCAATGAATATTTTTTTGTGATCTGTTTGGACAGCTACACCTTCACCTCTTTGAATTTCACCAATACAAATGGGAGTCCAATTAATTTTTTCAGCTTCCTGAAGAAAAGAGTTTTCTTGATCAGGAGGAATGGTAAAAAAGAGTTCGAACTCGCCGTGAACACCTGCCAGCATAATCCAGGGAGGTACATTCTCTGAGTTACATACATCCAGAACAGCAGCATGCAGTATTTTTTTCCAGTGGTCATATAATAGAATTTGAATGTGATTCAAACGCATCAGGGTATCTACAGTATGAATGACACCATCACTGGTATCCATGCAGCAGCTGGCGAATTGACGAATGATTATCCCTTCTTGTATTCTTGCTCTGGGTCTGTAGTTTAATGTGGATAAAAGATCTGTTTTATGGGATAATTTCAGAAAGGCATACAAACTTCCCATACCTGCTGAGCCGCTGAGATAACATTTATCACCCGGCTTGGCACCAATTCTTGTGATTATGGAATTAGCTGGTACCAATCCTAATGCACAGCCGGAAAAAAACAGCGTGTCTCCTTGATTAGTATCTCCACCCAGGATAAATGTATCAGCATTTTTGCAGGCTTCGGATATGCCTACTGAGAGTTTACTGATATATGTTTTTTCTGTATTTGAGGGATAATTTACAGATACCAACAATCCTAGGGGATCTGCTCCCACTGCAGCCAGATCGGAAAGATTAACAGTAGCCAACATCCAGCCGATAAGAAATGGGTCTTCATATAATCCTGTAGATACTTCTTCTACAATTGCATCTGTAGTAATTGCCAGGCATTTCTCATTCTCGACCCCAATATTCACCAATTCCGCATCCGATTCATGGATGTTGTTGATTCGATGAGGAGGAGTAGAGAAATGGGAAGCAATTCTTTCAATAATCTCATTTTCAATAATCTTTTTATTCATGACTTACTCCTTTTTGCTTGAATTGACTTTTAGGTTATAATTTTTAAATACATTCTCTGATTTTTTCTTTATAAATCTGGAATTTAACTTTTCGGGTAGTTGTAGTTTCTCCATCGAATTCGAGGGTAAAGAGATCTGGTGAATGTACCTCTAAAGATCTGCAGAATCGGGTTTGAAGATTTTGTATTCCCTTTTCTTTGCCAGAACTTAATTTTATTAATATTTTTATAAGAACAGCTTTGGAACAATCATGTAAAATTTTCACCATGAACCTGCCGTCATTCCTGTTAATTGCGGCATCAAAATGAAACATACCGCTGATATAAGGTGTTTTGGAAACTGCCAGATAACTGGTATTGAAATCTCCAACATTCTGATGGTCTGCAGTAATACTGAGAGGTAGGTTTTTAAAATGAATCAGGGTTTTTAAAAAAGTCCAAAGTATAGCCAGATCCGTATTTCTTTTTTTCAGAAAATTAAGGATCGTGCATTTTGCATTGAAATTTTTGTTACCCTCAGCTACAATTCCGGTGCTTGCACTTATCAAAAAGTAGGTTTTTTTGGTTTTTCCACTCAGATCTGAAAAGATGATCTCTCCCACATCTCTTAAGATTGCTTGCTTAGCATCTAACCGTA
>CAYUAG010000077.1:0-2020 GCA_964442615.1 uncultured bacterium | reverse complement strand
TATACTGCTGACAATAACTAAACTTATTATTAATACAAGAATTTTGTTTATTTTTTCAACCACTGGTTTATGATAATCGTTACTGGAGCCCAGACCTACGGCTCCAATGGTAAATTCCGATAAAGGGATATTTTTTTTGCTGTTGATAATAGCATTAATAAGTGAATTTACACAGCCATCTCCACCTGCAGATATGAAAATTCTGTATCCCTGTTCAATGAGTTTATGCACAAGTTTTTTTGACTGTTCCTCATTTTTTGTGATCTGTACATTGAAAGCACCGTACTTTTCATTGAGTAGAGGAACAATTTTTTGCCAACGGGAGAGTCCCTTTCCCCCTTTGCAGTTGGCATTCAGTATTACTGTTTTATTTGATTTTATCATGGGATTACACCTGTGTTTTTTCCGGCCTGATTAAAAGCACGACCTCGAACAAAAGATAATATCCGAATCCAAAAACTATCAGGGAAGGTTTGAATGTGAGACTTTCAGCAAGATGGATAAGTATGAATCCCCGAACAATATTCTCGATACCAGCATAAGCTTTGTTTTCTTTTTCTCTTATTGTGAGCAGCTGAATATGGGCAAAGAAAAAGAACATGAATCCGGTTGACCAGATCACAATAATTAAAATGTCAGAAAAATTAAAAAACCAGAAAATATGATTATTTTTTAAGATAAGCAGTGAAAATATGAAAGTAATGATTGAATAGAAGAGACTGATTGATACCGCAGGTTTCCATCCAAATTTTACAGGAATGGTTCGATAATTGGTTTGTCTGTCTGCTGAAATATCTTTTAAATATCCACTCAATACAAAAACAGCGTAGCTGAAAAACATACTGATCATGCCGAAAATCAGGTTGCTGTCAATGAGTTTTGATATTTGGTAGGTGTTTACCATTTTCCCCATAAGTAGCAGCAAGGCTACGATCCAGGCATTCCAAAAGGGACCACCCCACCATCTTCGCTTGAAAAAAGTGTAGGTAATAAGGCCCAATACTCCCACAATTCCGGGCAGAAGCATCCAGGGATTAAAAATGATAAAAATCAAGACACAAATAACCAGTCCGCTGAGACTAACAAAAAAGACCTGTTTCTTGGTAATAAGACCCTGAACCAAGGGACGATAAGGGGATGATATGGCGTCAGTGTCGGTTTGAAACACATCGGTCAGAGCCTGTCCCAATCCATAGGTAAAGAAAAAGGCAATTGTTCCAAGTATGAGCTTAAAAAGCGGAATATGGGGATTGTTAACAATTCCATAGAATCCCGCAATGCCGGAAATAAAAAATAAATAGGGACGCAGTGTGATCCAGTAGGCTTTCCAGAAATTAAAGTTTATTATTGAATAGGATGTATTATTCATAATGAATCCTCCTAAAAAATGTAACCTATACCTAATCCCGACCAAGTGAAAAGAGGACCAAAAAGATCTTTTTCATGGGCATCAATGATTCCCTTAACTTTTCCACAAATGATATCAGGATTTTCCGTTTCCGGACTGGTTACAGTAATTTTCTCCCGGTTTGGATTCTTTCCCTTTTTAAGAATGTTGTTGGTTTCAGCAAAGCTTCTTCCCCCATGAATCATTATAACACTGATTATCAAAAGTAGCTGTTTATATTTACTATTCATTTTTTCATCTCCAATTCAATCTTTTATCTCTTTACTCTATTCTTAAGACAAATCCTGTACCAGAATTTATCTTTCATATTTTTTATCAGATTTATACTATGTTAAATACCTTGTTATTAATGCCTTATGGTATACCTGTTTTATTTATTCTTTTAAGAAGAAAAGAAATTTTCTCAAATGAATGTTATACTGGAGTATACAGGGGTGTATGATATTTTATAAATGTAAAGGGATAGATGTAAGGTACAAAAAGATTGAAACCACTAGGCTCTGAAGAATGATTTAACTTCATTACTTGAGGTATTTTTCAATGAAGTTTCTGAATCATAAGCAAGGTAACTAAGCAAATTATTGCCTATGTTGGTTAGTAGAATGTTGTTTG
>CAYUAG010000076.1:0-18926 GCA_964442615.1 uncultured bacterium | reverse complement strand
AAAATTATGATATTATTTTTTTTGCTCAACGAATGATAAAATCCTTAAAGTTATACTTAGTTTTTCGAAAGGGGAAAAATGACTGATCATAAAAGTATTTCACAACATATTCAGAAATATATAAAAAAATCCGAAAAAGAAATAACCATCATGTTTACTGATATCACATCTTCAACCAGATACTGGGCCTCCAAAGGAAATATTGATGGCCGGGTAATGGTTGATTATCATAACCGCCTGATTTTTCCTATTATAAAAAATTTTCAGGGGAAAGTAATTAAAACCATTGGGGATGCTTTTATGGTTTCCTTTAGTAAACCTGGAAATGCTGTTAAAGCAGCAATTACAATCCAGCAAATTTTAAACAAGGAACGTAAAAAAGATAAAAAAATCCCAAAAGTCAGTATTGGTATTCATAGCGGACAAGCGATTGTGGAAAAAGGGGATGTATTTGGAGATATGATTAATGTGGCATCCCGAATAGAAAAACGAGCCCAGGGCAATGAAATATTAATTTCCACGAAAACAGTAAGGAAAATGTCCCAAAAAGAATATTGTCTGGAAAGAAAAGAGCGCTTTACTCCTAAAGGGAAAAAGAAAGCCTTAACAGTGTATAAATGTAATTGGCGAAAAGTACCTAGTTTTATTAAAAGGGAAAGGCTGGAATCTTCGCTCTTTATCAATCCTTTGCAAAAATGGGAAATGGTGGGAGCAGGCATAGTAACTATTTTTATTTTGATATTTCTTTATTTTAAATATATCCGTTATTTTTTACTGGATTTTGAAATATTCTATCTTATGTGGTTTAGTCCTAAGGATGTACTTTGGGAATATCCAGTAGTTTCGATTACTTGCCTATTAATTCTTCTGTATTTAATTTACTTAATTATTAAAATCAAATTTATAAATGTTGGAATATTCAAACTGATCAATGGAGGTCTTGGTTATTGTATTTTCTTTTTTCTATTTTATTTTTTTACAGCAGTATTATCATTTAATATCGGGTTGAAATCAGATAACATAATCTACCATTCCAAACATCTGTTTGTAGAGATCATGACTGATAAAGCAATAATTTATGAACAGCCAAGTAAAACTTCGGCTGAAATAAAAAACCTTGGCAAAGGAACCTTATTATTACAGAGTGATATACAAAGAAAGCAAGAGTTAGTCTGGAACAAAGTACTTTTGGGAATTGATGCCTATGGATGGGTATTACGCATTGATCCTCCTAAGATTGGAGTACCGGAAAGACGAATTTCTTTATCATATCCATTCAATTTTAAATATTTAGATATTTATAATTTATTATTCGGTTTACCTGGTTTTATATGGGGTTTCTTTCGTTTTAAAATGAGACCAGTATGATCAGGTTTTTTCACCTAAGAGTGGAAATCCTGGGATTACTGATCAGGTGAGCTGTTTACCCTTGAGAGAAGATGTCCGCCCAAGTCAGACAGAGGGGTGTCTCTATCCTTATTAAATCACAAATCACAAGCACCAAATTCCAAATAATATCCAAATCCCAAATTTCTATGTTAAAACTATTCCGCCTCATCTGAGCTTGTTTTACCGCTGCCTTCCAAGTTGCACTTGAGAGGCAAAATAACATTCCCAATTCCTTCGTGTTCCTGGTGACCTTGTATGTTTAAAAAGGGGTGGTGGAATTAACAGGAGTAGATACTAATCCAAGAGGATGGAAGAGAAAATTACTATGCATGGATTTATTTTATGTATCCCAAAGTCCTGAGTCTTTTTCTGGTTTCCTCATCCAGTTTTACACTTTTGTATCTTTTAAGACCTAATAAAATTTGTTCTTTCTGAGCTTTTATGTGAAATTGGCCCATTGTATCTTTTCCTTTTTCTACCAGGGCAGAACGTTTTCCTATGAGAGAGTGCAGCTCTCTTGGATCCTGATATAGATTATAGAGTTCCTGGTTTTCATTTTCCAGGGAGGTAATAAATTTATGATTATTAAAAATAACAGATGCTTTTTCCGGACCGTATAACATACTGGAACTAAAGACAGTCTGATTTTTATTCAGGTAAGCTGATTGTCTCCAATAATGACTGAGTGACTGAGTATAGGGGTGTCGAAAAGATTTCTCAATCTGACAGATATCCAAAATAGTAGACATAACACAGCTTGTACTCAAAATGGGATCAAGGTCTTTTACCAAAACTGCTTCTGCAAGCGCTTCAGGTAATTTGATTATAAGAGGAACATGCAGGAGCTCATTGTATAGAGTATGTCCATGTTCATAACCTCCATGCTCCCAGAATTCCTCACCATGATCGCTTGAAAACACAATAAGTGCATCCTCATATATTTCCAAGGATTTCAAGGTCTCAATAAACCTTCCTATTTGATCATCGACATACTTGACCTCAGCTTCATATAAGTGTTTCACCCATTCTTTTTCAGTTTGATCAAGAACAAGACTGCCATCCCGGATTTCATGCAAACTATTAAATGAATAACCAATAGTCGGAACCATATTTTTTGTATTCAGATATTTAGGGGGTGGAGAATAGGGTAAATGGGGATCAAGAATATGCAGCCATAAAAAGAAATCATCATCTCTATGATCTTTAATCCAGTTAATAGCTATATTTACCAGTGTCCTTGAGTTAACCTGAAATATATATTTTTCTGGAAACAGCTTAACCAACAGTTTGCTGCCCAGGCAATAGCCATGTGGAAACTTGGGGAAAAAACGGTAATAGTGAAAACCCTGGTCAAAACCAGAGGTATTACTCAAAAGAGCGTTAAACACAACTCCGCCAGTTAAGAATCCAGACTCTTTCATAACCTCAGCTAAGGTAACCAGGGTATCCGCTACTTGAATATTTTTATTATCAACAGAATGAACCAGGCAGGGGAGGCCAGTCATAAGGGAGGCTAAAGATGGAGCTGTCCAGGGTGAAGCTGAAATGGCATTACGGAAGAGTATACCATCTTCAGCTAATTGATCCATATTAGGAGTAGGACTTGCCTGGCTGTTGTAGCAGGAAAGAAAATCGGGGCGCAGAGTATCGACCGTTAGCAGAAGTATGCGGGATACAGGATGTTTTTTCTCCTGCTTCTGCGCTTCTTCTATGGTTAAATCATCTCCAAGTGCTAGGTCCAGAGTGAGTAAATGGATAATTCCCAGAACAAAAATAAACAGCAACAATCCATTAAGAATAATTATTCGAGAAAGTTTAACTTTCTTTTTTTGTAAAAATATGACTGTAAAAACTACCAGGAACAGGGCACAGATACTAAAAATTAACAGCCAGATAAAACCAGAGGGAGCATAGTAGGTGATAAACCAGGTGAATACAATCGCTTCCAATCCGCAAAAGACCAGAGAGGAAATAATGATGTTGCTCATTCTGGTGAGCTTTTCCTGGGAATGTATTTTTTTGGTTACCAGAAAAAATATCAGTACAGCAGCCAGTGCCCCTGCTATACATAATGTGATTTTAATAAGCTGAGGTGTACTGAGAGAACCGATTCGGAATGAATCTGTAATAATCATTAAGGAAATTGCAGCTCCGTAGAAGATCGAGTACATCATGAGCAGACGAAGATAGGATAATCGGAAAATACGGCTCATGGGAATACAGACCAGTAACCAGACAATAAAATAAATAATACTGAAAATAAAAGCAGGAATAATGATAAAAGCCAGGATTATGCCCAGAGATTTAAAGTCATCAGGTTTATACTTTATGATATTGTAAATGAGATCAACAAAACCAATCAATACACTTATTCCCAATCCCCATAAAAAAACGGACATGGCATTCATTTTTATTGAGGAATTGTTAGTCTGGTTCATGTAATCTCCTCCTATCTTAGTTGATCACGAATCTATTTTCAACCATAATCTAATAAAATTATTGAACTATACAAGGGGAAAATTTTCTATCAGTTGATGGGCACTGCCCTATGAGTTAAACCCGGGAACCATACATATACCACGAAGGGCACGAAGATCACGAAGGATTATACACTTTTTTTTCATGGTTTTTTCCCCATCCCCCTGATATTTGACAGGATTTACAGGATTTTAGTATTTTTTATTGAAACTCGATGTAGGCTAAGGAAGAGGAGCCTGCAGGGAGAGCGAGTGCAACATTAATATTATCAGGGAAAATATATGAGCTGTCAAACTTGTTTTTAACCTCTGACAGCTCTTTACCGTGATACCTTGTTTTAAAACAACTCACCTCTGCAGAACCATTTTATAGCGATTCAGGTTTGTTAATGTTTATACGAATACTCATAGACATAGCCATCATTGCATATGCCATACACTCGATTAATCTGATCTCCCCGCCCTGGTCCGATAATTACACCTGTAAAGGATGGCCCCCCTTCAAAACTTGTGGTTAGATCCCAATTATTATTTATATAACTGAATTCCACCAAATTATTAAAATTACCAGCTTTATAAACCCTCATCATCCCATCATTTCTACCCGGCCCAATAGCCAATCCTTCACAACCACAACCTCCAGACATGGTAGTGTCAATTTCCCAAAATCCCCCGGCTTGATAGTTGAATTCATGGACAGTACTGAAATATTCAATTCCCGCATAAATCCTATCCCATCCATCTGAACGTCCCGGACCAACAGCTATATGTATAAGATTACCATATTGAGAGTTCCTGACAGATCCCAGGTCTGACATCACCCAACTCGATCCTGTATATGATAACTCATAGATATGTCCATTGCTACCTGCCGCGTAAATACGATAAACTCCATCATGTCTGGCCTTACCTATAGAAATGGATTCAAAATATAACGATCCTGAGGGACCTACACTTGTTATTTCCCATTGATTATTAGAGAAGGTATATTCCAGAATACCACCATTATATCCACAACCATAGATTCTTTGTATACCATCGTTTCTTGCTGTTCCCACAGTAAAATCTGAAATTAGGTAAGAGTCATTGTTAATATTTAAACTATCCCACATCCCTTCAGAATACCATAACTCCCATAGAATACGACCTGATCCACTTCCTCTATTCATATAGATTCGATCTATGCCGTCGTTCCGTGCTTGAGCTATAATCATAGATACACTCCAATCATAAGTACTAAAATAGTGTGTATAAATAATACTTTCCTGCCATTTTCCTTGTTCATAGCTGTATTCTAAAACTTGAATCTTTGTTGGAACAGAATATATATTGCTTTGGATAAGATAAATCCTTTCTACACCATCTCCCTTTAATGCCCCTATTTCTATTGCCTGACACTCGTAGCTTCCACCTCGACCAAAAGTAATCACATCCCACTCTGAATCATTGTCCGGGCTTAGGTTATCACAAGCAACTAACATAAAAATAGAGATTAAAAGTGTTGCCATTAAAATATATTTCCATATTTTCATAATACACCTCTTCATATTTATTATATTATAATTATATTTATAAAATGTCATCTTTATTATCTCTCAGTTTTAAACTAGTGTACAGTTATATCAATCTTAATTCCCAAAACACCTTCGACAATATCACTAAAATCTTCCTTGAGATATAACTTATAGAATATTCCAGGTGTTACACTATTACTTATATAAGTAAATCCGAAATCAATAGAATGAACAAAACGATCTTTAAACTCATCAACGTCTTCAGTGATTAAAGCAAGGCCGATTAATTCGGTTAAGATGGCAAAATTTTCATCTTGAAAACCAAAAGTTATTCCATAATGGATAAAAAGTTCTGTTTCTGTATTATATCCTCTCTTGGTAGGTATCATTAAATTTGGTCCAATCTCCAGCCCGAATCTTACACCTTGAGATGTATTGTTATAGTGGGCATAGTTTCCATAAATAGTGAGTAGATCAGAAATATATTTATGATAATCAACAAAATGAGTAAAAACTCCAAAAAATCCACTGATGTCATCTTTAGCTGTTGGAAAGTATAAACCAAAAGAACCTATAGAACTATTATTATCATTAAAATCCCTATGGGTTTGTAATCCAAAATAAATATTTCCAACACCACTTTCGGTATTATTATCTTCAAAGGCAAAAGTTAGATATGGTATAGAACCCACAAAATTTAATGTTTCGTTAATTGGAATATTTAATGAAAAATCATAGATTCCCGAAAGAGTTGATAAGTCAGAACCATACTTAAAAGTAGGCCTCATAAACCTAAGGCCGAACTGGGTCTTTTCTTTGGGTAACCCTTGAAAAAGAAAAGTCTGAGCCGCTACACCATTAATTAACACACTAAAAAAAATACCTGTAATGAATGTCTTAAAAATTGAATTTTTCATGATTATCCTCCTTATTTTCAGATTCACTTATTTTACCACCACACATTTCTTCACGCAGCTGAATTTCCCGGCCTTGATTCTGTATAAATACATACCTGAATTCACCTGCTCGGCATTCCAATCTACAGTATAAGTTCCGGCATTTTTTTGTTCATTGATCAAGGTTTCAACCAATTGACCCAGCATATTGTAGACTGATACATTAACAAATGATGACTGTGGTAATTGAAAAGATATTGTGGTTATAGGATTAAATGGATTGGGATAGTTTTGGCACAATTTAAATGCCATAGTACCATCACTGGAGATCCTATCCTTAATCCCGGTATCGGTACCGATAACTCCCTGAGCAGACACATATTTGGTTGAACAGGCTGGATCATTGGTCTGGATAGTAACCAGTGCCTGAGTGGTATCACCTATATCTCCAATTGGTATAAAACCAAAAGTTAATATTTTTGACTCACCTGATGCAAGAGAAACTGATTGATCAACTGGAACGATCTGGGAACTGCCTTTAATAGGTGTAACCGAAATATCAGTTATTTTAAAGGTATCAATACTTGTACTAAGAGCAATAAGAGCGGAACCACCCTGACCCTCTGGTGCCACTTCTCCAAAATCAATACCACCAGGTACAATTATACCAGCCACTCTGCGTGGTATACAATTTGGTAAAACTGTGTGAGTAGAAAGTACATTCTGACTCTCACTAACTACCTGCATAACAACCGAATCAGCACCGCATACTTTAACCCGACCATAGGCATTGCCTAAATCAGGAGGAATACTATTATCATAGGTATGACCACCTTTATTCCAGATATCTACCTTAAATACTTCTTTTGCCATAGCATGAAGTTGAGAATTGGTTCTGTCCAGTCCTCCTGCCATTATTTCTGGGATAAGGGAATGGGTGCCGTCATCAATGCCACTGGTGTGGGTATCACCACTCAGAAAAACAACTCCCTTAATATCATTTTCAATAATTTTGGAAAGCAATGTATATATATCCGAAGGAAAACCCCACCACTTATCAGCAAACTCTTTGGCAAGAGAGGCCATGCTTCTCTCCTGACCTGTTGCAGGATCAAGGAGGGGATCATAGGCAGTATTTTGTAACATAAGCGCTAACTCCAACAATCCTCTCCCGGCCGGATTGAATGGAGTACCAGATGAGATAAACTTCCAGGTAGCGGTCGAGGTCTTCAGCTCATTCAACAACCAATTCATCTGTTCTTCACCCAGAATAGTATGATCGTCCACATAATCAGCTGAAAACACATATCGATCATCCCACCAGAGCAGAGCATTCATATTGGGATCCCGCTGGGCTCGATTATCTATCATAAAAATATCTGTATTACCACAGGCAAACTTATGCCAAATTCCCTTGGATGCACTGGGTAAGGTGTAATGGGGAAAGACTTCCTGATATACCTGTATTGTATTTGCCCCTCCTTGAGACATGTAGGTTCCATCGCAATTATCATTAACCCAATCATGATCATCATAGGTATAATCCACAGGCATGACCTTGAGCATCTCTGCCATGGGGAAATTTGGATCATACCGAGTTTTGTAGCTCTCGTAAACTAGATCTTTATATTTTGCAAAATAATTTAAAGTATCACCGCATTCCGAATCTGTAGTATCAGGATAATGCCAGTCACCCTGATGGAGAAAAAAGTGTGCATTCTCCTGAGCCATAATAGGAAAAATATTTCCTATATTTGAGTTGGGATCATCCCATACTTGTTGTTGCCCACTACCGAATAGAAATGAAAAAGTTATGGCCTTTCCTTTCTGGGGAAAGGTTTTAAACTTTCCTAAAAATGAGGTAATACGCTTTCCATTAACTATAGGTCTATAATAATAGGTGGTGTTTGGTTTTAAACCTGTTGCTTTTAAAACAATAAAATAATCCTGACTGTTATCAGTTTTAGCAATGTTTGTATAAATGGGATTATACCATTTGTTAGAATTCCTGCTGAGAATAATTTTCACCGAAGAGTTGGTAAAGGTACGGATAGCAAACCGGGCAGAAGTAGAGGTCACATTACCGACCACAGGTCCGTGAGTCGCAATGAGGTGATGATAATAATAAGCACCCATGTCAGGTATAGTATTATCAGGATCAAATGGAAAATTTGGATTGCCGCTGTCAATACAGGGAGATTCTTCCTGCAAATTATAATTCCCATTTAATGGATTCACAAATAATGGATCTGCATTTATATTTCCATTGCCCTTCCAACCACCTTGAATGTTAGAATAGGTGATGGAAATTGAACTGCTGGCTCCGGATGCAACCTGTTCTGGACTGTTGCCCCAGATAATGGAATTCCTAATCTTGGGAAATGCATGCCAGAAGTAAACTCCTCCGCCCTCATGTTGACTAATGTTGTCTGCAATAGTATTGTTAACTATTTTTGGTAATTTATCGCTGCAATATGAATTCCCACAGTATATTCCTCCTCCCTTTTGACCACAGCTATTCTTTGCAATTAAGTTACCTGACAACATTACTGATGAAAACATATCAATTTGAACTCCACCGCCTCCCCAGCCGGCAACATTTTCAGTAATAATGTTATTGGTTATGGTTGCATCACAATGATTGTAACAATAAATTCCACCTCCATTGCCACTATTACTACTAATTAGATTGTTAGTTATGATGGGCGATGCATATTCCCAACACTGTATACCTCCGCCAAAACTAGCTTTATTTCCAATAATAATATTGTTTTTAATTATCGGCGATGAATGAGTGCAATATATTGCTCCACCAACACAGGAAGTTCCGGAAGATAAACCATCAAGCAGACCATATCCATTAGTTATTGTGAAACCCTCAAGTACTGAAGACGAGGTTTCATTACTGTGGAAATAAAAACCCCTATGTCTCTTAGTGCTTGAGCCTTCACAGTCGATAATGGTAACATCAGCACCGTTTACAGATTTGACTACGATAGCTTTACCATGGAAGTCTAGGTCTCTATTACCATATCCAGTATAAATGCCATCCGCAACCAGTACAGTATCTCCATTACTTGCTGCATCGATTCCTGCTTGTATGGTAGGTTGTTCGGATGGTACATGAATAATATGAGGACCTGTTTTACTTGTAAAAGTATATGTTCCAATGGCTATATTACTTGGCTCGTATCCATTCAGATAAGCTTTTGCCTTAAGGGTGGTCGTACTCGAAATGGGGATGGGATTGCTGTATATGGGATCTGACTCTGTTGGATCTGTACCATTAATGGTATAGTGAATGGTTGCACCAGATGTGGAACAACTAATAATGACATCCTGAATTGTGGTGTAGGTTCCCGGAGCAGGACTAAACATAGGTGTTGCTACTTTCAATTGATGAAAATAATATGCGCCCATATCCAAACGTGTACCATCAGGGTCCTGGTCGTCAACATCGTATTCCCAAGAAATACCATCAGCATCAAGATCAGGATCACCCGCATCAATACAGGGTGAACCTTCCCTAAGCTGAAAATCGTCATTAACAGGATCAACAAACAGTGGATCTGCATCAATATTGCCGATAAGCCAGTTAACTGTGCCATTGTTGTTGGTAACAATACCTATTTGACCGCCTTGAACATCTGAGTAAGAAATAATGACAGAGTTAGAATCGTAGTTTGAACTGAAATATACTTCATCCGGGCTATTGTCCCAGAGGATTGAATTAATTATTATCGGAGAGGAATTATAATAACAATATATTCCGCCACCATAATCTGCTGAATTTCTGTAGATAGTGTTGTTTAGTAAATATGGAGAAGAATGAGAACAATAAATTCCACTGCCTGCATAGGCCGAGTTTCCCTTAATTATATTTTTTATAATTTGAGGAGAACTGAGCCCTCCGGTATAGATTCCACCACCAATTCTAGCCGAATTTTCCTTTAAAGTATTGCTTGTTAATATAGGATTTGAATTGTCCCAGCACTCAATCCCACCACCACAATCGGCTGAATTGTTCTGAATAATATTATTGTTTATTATCGGAGAGCTAAAACCTCGGCAATAAATCCCACCACCATTATCAGCTGAATTGTCTTTAATAATATTGTTGATTATTGTTGGTGAAGAATTATACCAACAGGTAATACCACCTCCATGATTATCAGGCCAATCTCCTGTAACATTACCTCCTGTGACAGTAAATCCGTTCAATACAGAATTCGACTTTTCACCACTATGAAAATAGAATCCACGAGTACTATCGTTATTCTCACAATCAATAATGCAATTTGCTGCTCCATTCTCTGAAATAAGAGTTATGGCTTTACCATGAAAGTCTAGGTCTCTATTACCATAACCAGTATAAGTGCCATCAGCTACCAGTACAGTATCTCCATCACTTGTTGCATCAATACCAGCCTGTATGGTTGGTTGGTCTGCAGGTACCCGAATTGTGTGTGCTGAAACCGATGTTTCAACAAATAAAATAATTAATAAACTGACTATACTCACTAAATTTTTCATGGTAATCCCCATTAAATAATTTTTAATTTCAAATGTGATCATGCTGATTTCTTATGCATGACATGCCTCTATTATTTTGTTATTTTATGATTCTCCTATGCCTGTTATATACAAGATACATGCCATAGATTTTCTTTGTTTATTGTTTAAAATAATGAAAACCATAAAAATATTATTATCAAATACTTAATACAGTGTATAAATTAAGGATTAAAAAAAATTCTAAATAATATTAAAACAAATGTTATGATTAATTATACACCTGGTTATACATATGTATACACTCAATATCATTAGAAAATAAAATTAATCATGCATTATTAGATTAAAAACTATTGCAATGTTCCATTATGTCGTTCTAATAAAACAATTCCTATGTAATTGTTCTATAAATTATGTTTTAAAAACAATGAGCAATATTTTATAAGAAGATAATTGTAGGACAAATTTTTTCAGATATTACTTAAATTGTGAACAGATAATAGGTGAGGAAAGATAGGGAATAGATAGTTACTTGTTTTCTTTATTTAAACAATTAAAGAAAACTCATCCCCAAACCCCTTCTCTTTAAAAAAAGGGGCTTAGATTATCGGTTCTACAGGGTTTCAAAAATTACTCACCTGGTACAATAAGAACCAAAAAGCGTCAGAAACAATACTCGTATAAGTCAATACTACAAATCTGTAATCATCTTTTAATTTGCAATTTCCCCCTCTCTTTTTCAAAAGAGAGGGGGACTAAGGGGGTGAGTTAGAGAAATAATTTCCTAATCTTTCCAAGTACAACAGGATACAGTGTATTTAAACTAAAGATTTAGGCCTCTTCAATTTTGACAAGATTACATACCCTCCCATCATAACCACTATCACAGCCAGGACTGACCAAATATAGTTGAGCTGAAAAACTCCCAGATAGAGAAGAAGAGGATAGAGAGAGTAAACCACAGTGAGGGCCAAAGCTGCAGGGTCTATATGAGTATCTCCCCGGTCCAGAAAAAGACAAGTACTGATATCTGCCAGCAGGGCGGATAATACCCCAAAGCACACTCCCCACCACATACTACCGGTTGCAGCCGCAACCAGCTGAGTAGAAAGAATAATATGCAAAACAACCGGGATCAGGTAACCAAAGACTATTACTATTAGAGAAACCGCTGCCAGTCCAAAAATGAAACCTGAAATCTCCGGTAGAACAACAGCCAGAAAAGCTACAGGCACACTAAAGCTAAAGGAAAACAGCATGAGCTTAAAAGGAGGCATATGCCAGGGCAGGGTGTTTTCCTCCTGACTGGGAATCCAGAGGGATTGTTTTTCAGACCGATAACCCAGAAGACCAGTTTTTCCGATTATCAGACGGGTAAGAATTCCATTCAGGATAATGGATAAAGCAAGGGGATTCACCCAGGCTGTGTCTCCTCTGGTTGGAATAAGAAACAAAACCCAGGTGAACACAATACCTGAAAGACCGAAGATCCCTCCTACCAAAAAAACCGGAATTAACTTCAGGGAGTAAAGAGGTTTGACAATGTTCCGTCCGCTATTCAGTTTTCCTTTGCGGGCAGCATAGGCAGCAGCCGCAATTCCTCCAGCAAAGGCGGTGTGAGGACCAATTAAAGGCCCCCAGGTGATAAGCATATTAAATGACTGATCTCCAGTGATTAAAAAGATAACCGTGCCCACCATAAAACAAAATCCACAAAGGATAAATGCGGGCAGAGCCCCCACAGCAGCACCTATAATTCCACCCCCAAAGGCTAAAACAAGATAGATCCAATTAACTGGAAACATGAGCCTTTCCCTGGTTCGTTTTCAGAGATTTTTCAATGAGAAGACTTAGCTCGGCTACTGTAGGATTATTCATCACATCGCGAATGGAAATGGCTGATCCAAAAACCTTTCGAAGTTCACTCAACAGGGTGGTTGCCAGAAGAGAATGCCCCCCTAATTCATAAAAATTATCTGTATTTCCCACCTTATCTATTCCAAACAGATTGCCCCATATGCGGGCCACTTTCTTTTCCACCTCAGATGTGGGCTGAATGTAATCTGTGGTAAGACTGGGACGTGAATATTTACGCTGGGAATTTTCCTTTAAAGCTTTTTCCTTCTGTTTGATCAGTTCTCGTTTCAACCATAGATCAATCCGGGCTTGTAAATCCCGGGTTGATACAATGAGGTTGGAATTTCCTGACCACCCCAAAATACGTCGAAAGGCATCAATTCCCTCCCTGGAAGTGATACCGTTCCGCAGTTCACGATCAAACCATTCCCTGAGTTCTTGCGGCATGTGGGTTGTTAATCCCATTCCAACTTGACCCCACATATCCCAGTTTATGGAAATGATATTTTGATCTCTGTGGTTCCGATGTTGAAGGGCATAGGCATCTAAAAAAGAATTAGCAGCACAATAATCTCCTAAACCAATACCGCCTAAAACTGAAGCAATAGAGGAACAAAGAATAAAAAAATCCAGTTTTTTATTTTCCAAAATTTCACCAAGAACTAAGGTACCTTGAATTTTAGGGGAAAGAATTTCCTGGGCTTTCTTGGATTTTTTGAGCTGCAGTATCCCTTCACCAGGCAATCCAGCAGCGTGAATTACTCCCTTAATAGGTCCCAGAAAATTTTCAGCCTTTGCTAATTCCCTCTTCATTTTTTCCAGATTTGCAACATCTGCAGAAACCACTCTCAGCTGGGCATCATACTTTTCCAATTTTTTTAACTGTTTGATTTTTCGGCTGATGGGATCCCTGCTCTTATGATTGTGTAACCATTCATCCCACTTTGCTGGTTTTGGAAAAGTCTTTCGGGTAGTAAGAATCAATTTAACAGACCCGGCCTTGATTAAATATTTTGCTATTTCTAATCCCATTCCTCCCAGGCCACCTGTAATCAGATAAACTCCACCCTTTCGAAGGGTGCACTGCTTTTTAACCTGTTTTTCAAGTCGTACTTTTTCATAGGTCTGAATCCATCTGTGGCTGCCCCTGTAAGCTACAATTACTTCAGGAATATCGGCTCTGAGCTCAGCACAAATTTGTTTAGTGATCTTATTAAGATCATTGGAATTTTCATCCTGGAATAATACGTCGATGTTACAACACTTCACATTTGGGTATTCCTGAGGAATTACTTTAACCAAGCCCAAAAGAGGGGCTTTTTCAGGCCTGATGTTTTCATTTCCCATGACTTCCTGAAGGTCATTGGAAACCACATAGACTTGTATTTCATCAGAAATACTCACTTTTCCGATACTCTGTGCTACGTATAAAAGACTGAAAAAACCGAGCTTTTGAAAGTATTCTGCCCGGGATATCGAGGTTTTAGATCCAGAATGTTTATCATTGGTTACATTCCAGAGATGAATTATTTTTCGCGGGAATTTCTGCTTTTTTTCCAACTCTTTGCTGAATGCTTTATAGTCAGCCGGTTTGTTCGGATTAACGACATAAGAGTTATCATCTTGGATTTTAAATTCTTTCCCATGATAGAGCTTGATTATCTCATGTCCTGCCTGTTCCAGTTCCTTGGCTATTCGATTTCCTAAACTGCAGGTATCCATAAAAATAAGAATGCAGGAAAGGGCCGATTTTTTATGGTTTTGGGATTGAGGGAGACAGGATCGCTTCCAGGAAGGAACGGCAAACCAATCAGCAATATCCGGAATCTTCCGGTCCAATAAAACCTGGGGATACATCATCACCTCAGAAGTCGGATTGGAATCAAGCCAAAATGACTGGCGGTCAAAAGCATAGGTTGCCAAAGGAATTCTTCTGCGTTTTTCACCAGCATAGAATGAGTGCCAATCCGGATTAATACCCGCTTCCCAGAGTCGACCTAAAGTCTGCATGAGGAAAAAGTCATCCTCTTTGTGTTCTCCAGAGCTGGGCAGGGAAGAAAGTATGGTTTTCCCCCTTGCTTTCTGGCCCTGCATGCGCACCAGATTGCTTAAAGTTTTTCCAGGACCAACTTCAAGGAAAACTCCCTCATATTCATTGAGAAGTTTCTCTACAGCCTGGGAAAAGAGAACTGGCTGCCTAATATTTTTTGTCCAGTAATCAGCATGGGTGACTTCCTGTTTTTGAATCCAATCCCCGGTAACCGTGGACATCATAGGTATCTGAGGATCAGTAAGCGAGAGATGCTTACACATCTGAGAAAATGGTTCCAATATTGTATCCACCATGGAGGAATGAAAGGCATGGGAAGTAGGAAGATAGCGGCTAACTATATTCTGGGCCCGCAGCTGTTTTTTCATTTTTTCAAGAGAAGGCAAGGGACCAGAAACCACAGTTAATCCTGGACCGTTAACTGCTGCCAGGCAAAGGTCTTCCCTGAGAAGGGGAACAATATCTTTTTCCGAAAGTGATACCGCTAACATACCCCCAGCAGGAAGATTGTTCATAAGATTACCTCTTTCTGCTAAAAACTTAAGATTTTGTTCTACCCTCAGTACTCCTGATACACAAGCTGCAGAACACTCCCCAATACTGTGGCCAATCACTGCTTGAGGCTGTACTCCCCATGACATCCAGAGCTTAGCCAATGCATAAGACATAATAAACACAGCTGGCTGGGCAATTCGGGTTTGTTTTATCAAATCTGCAGCTTTTTCTGCCGTATCAGCCGAGGGATACATAATCTTTCTGATGTCTATATCTAAATAAGACTGCAAAATCCGGGAGCAGTAGTCCACCTGTTTGCGAAATTCTGGTTCAGTATCATACAGTCCCCTTCCCATGTTAATATATTGGGATCCCTGACCTGGAAACATAAAAATTAGCTTGGCATCCTGGTTGGCTTTAGGCTGATTACTATCTTTTTCAAGTTCAGCCAAGACCTCTTCTCTTTTTCCACCCACAACTGCCCTGCGAAAAGGAAAATGTTTTCTCCCCACAGCCAAAGTATAGGCTGCGTCACCCAGGTTAACTGTGCTGTCATCTTTAAAATTCCGGGTCAGACTTTTCGCATATGTTTTTAAACAAGGCGGAGAATGAGCAGAGAGCAGCATAAGATGCTTCGATCGAAAATCTTTATAGGTTTTTTGTCCAGGAGCTTCTTCTAACACCAGGTGAGCATTAGTACCGCCAAAACCAAAAGCACTTACTCCAGCTCTTCGAGGATATCCATTGCTTGTCCATTTTTTTAACTGGGTATTAATGTGAAAAGGACTGTTTTCCAAATCAATGTGGGGATTGGGTTTGTTGAAATGAAGAGTTGGGGGTATGGTTTTGTGAAAAAGGCAGAGAGTGGTTTTAATGAAAGATGAAATACCTGCTGCAATGTTGACATGCCCGATATTGGTTTTTACTGATCCCATTAAGCAAGAGTTTTTCTTATGAGAGTTAAAGGCTTTTTCTAGGGCCTGGAATTCAACGGGATCTCCCAGCAGGGTCCCGGTCCCATGTGTTTCCACATAGCCAATGCTGTCAGGGTGGATGTTAGCTTGCTTATGAGCTGCTTGAATCACTTGAGCCTGACCCTGCATGCTGGGTGCAGTGAATCCAGCTTTTCCATTACCATCATTATTTATGGCAGAACCTTTGATAACAGCATAAATGGTATCATTATCAATAAGGGCTTGGTTCAACTGCTTGAGAAGTACAATTCCTGCTCCATCCCCGAACACGGTCCCGTCAGCCTGGTCATCAAATGCCCTGCAGTGACCATCAGAGGATACCATAAATCCCTCCTGATACAGGTACCCGCGTTTGGTCGGGTAGGATAATGACACCCCACCGGCCAGGGCCATACTGCAGCTGCCGCTCTTGATCCCCTGACAGGCAAGATGAACAGCTACCAAAGAAGTAGAACAGGCGGAAAGAAGAGTAAAACTGGGTCCCTTTAAATCCAGCTTATAGGAGATACGGGTAGCAATGTAATCTCTTTGATTGAGAACAAAGGCATCGTAAAATTCGGTAGTATTGGTTGTCTGAGCCACTACTCTGCGAAGCCACTCATGATTCTCATTAGCCCCTAAATAAAGTCCGATACTTTCCGGACAGGAATCTGGTATGTATCCTGCTTTTTCCAATGCTTCCCAGCAGCATTCATGTAAAATGCGGATCTGAGGATCCATTTTCTCGGCTTCCTTAGGAGGATAGCCGAAAAAATCAGCATCAAACTTATCAATATTGTTTACAATTCCCTTGGCTTTGACATACCTGGGATTTTTATATTCAGAAGGTTGGATGCCAGCTTCTTGTAATTCTTTATTGGAAAAGAAGGAAATGGTTTCTTTTCCCTGGACCAGATTATTCCAGAATTCCTCGGTGTTTCGGGCTCCTGGAAACCGTCCCGACATGCCAATAACTGCAATATCACCGTGGCCTAAATCTTTATTGTTTTTAGTCATAATAGTTTCCTCATTGAAATGCCTGCACAACCGATTTCACATCTTTTTTAATAATATGTCCGGGAAAATGATTATGAAAGCAACAGGCTGCTGCTTTATATCCTGTGCTCACTGTATAGTTTCGGCAGTATCCCTGGTAGGGGCTGCCGTCTTGGGAGACAACAGCTGTCTGGGATGATGAAAAAAAGTGCAGGGAAAGAGCGCTCGCTAGGTTATCCAAACCTGTGCCCATTGCTTTTACATAGCTTTCCTTCAAAGTCCAGATGGAAAAAAAATAGGAGAGCCTGATTTCAGGAGACATTAAATTATATTTTTTACGTTCGCAAGAAGACAGAGTAAGCTCAACCAGTCCTGGTTTGATCTCCTGTATTCTTTCAATGTCCACTCCCACCGGTTCTGTATCCAGAGCACAAAGGATTCTATTACCGGAATGGGATAGATTAAAGTGGATAGATGTATCTGAACAAAGGAAAGGTTTATGAAAGCGATTTCTGCCAAAAACGATCTGGTTATTGGAAAGACCTGTTCTCTCCCTGATCAGGGCCCGGATCAAGAGCTCCGCCCATAAAATTTGATAGGCATTCTCTGGCTTTCTGTAGCGCACAATTTTTCTTTGTTTTTCCGGACTGATTAAAGGAATAAGAGAAAAAAATTGTTTCTCATCCATGAAATCCGGACATTGTAAGCTATAGATTTTCATCATGTATAATTTTCTGAAAAAGAAGTCCGCTTTTTTATTGAAAGACATTCATAGGTTTTAACAGGTTTCTTCAGTTATGTACTTATTACGTATGAATAACAGGAAAGTTACAGGCTAGAAACAGCCTTTTTAAGCATAATGAAATATAAGAAAGTTATCATTAGTTGTCAAAAATCTGATGAAAGAGTACTTAGTGCCAGTTACCTGTATCTACCCAGCTATTCTGAGACAAAATTTAAAAAAATATTTCCCTTGACATTTAAAAACTAAATTATTATAATATAACGTTTTAAACTTCACCTGAAATTAAGTTGCATACAGTTATAAACTCTATATCTGAAATACTGAACAGAACTTTACTTTATAGATTAGATTACTAAAAACAATAGTACTTATAAACCATCACTTATTAATTATATGTTTTTACTATTAATGGGAGTGAGTGGGCGGAGCTGTGGGAAGGGAGGTGATAGCTTAATCACCTAAAAGCCAAAAAAAATATCAAAAATTTATTTTTTCGAAAAAATTCTTGACATTCCAAAAATAATTTATTAAATAAAGGTTAATTACTTTTTTGATATTAAATATATACATATGATAGGATGTCTTATGGATACTGCTGTTTCTGAAAAAATCCGAAAGAAAATGGTTACATCAGAAAATAAAGCACATTCTCCACAATTGGTGGATCAGGTACGAATGAATTCATTCTAAACAAATTTAAAGTAAACTTGTTTTGTCAAGATTACTCGTCGGAGGAAAATGGAATCCGGGAGAAAAATTATGGGAATTACCCTATGGAGAAGTGAAATCATTGGGACTAATCAGCCGGATTATAAAATAATATTGTACAAATTTAGGCAAAATACTTCAATTTATTTAGTAAATATTATCCAATAATAGGCAATTAATTTGCCTATTATTAGACAAAACTGTATATTTGGTTATATTTAGATAATTTTTGTACAATATTAGACAATTAATTTAGTGGGGTTGGGTATATAATATTATGTTGAACGAAACCGCTTGTCCGCACTAACGGACAAGCGGCAGTAGAGAGAAT
>CAYUAG010000075.1:0-18947 GCA_964442615.1 uncultured bacterium | reverse complement strand
TATCTTGACCTCTGTACCTCCAAATTCTTTATAAATCAAATGATCACCCACCACAACTTCATCCGTTGCATCCTCTGCCTTTGCCATGACCTCGCCTTCCCGAAGCTTTTCTTTGGCAGTATCAGGAAGATATAGGCCACCCGATGTTTTCTCTTTAGCCTCTGAAGGCTTGACTAAAATACGTCCGTTGATGGGTCGTAACTTCATGGTATTATCTCCTTTTTTAGTTTGAAAGAAGCCTATCAATCCTTGTCTGGTCGAAACCTACTATTAAATGCCCGTCAATATCAATTTGCGGCACAGCCATCTGGCCGCTCCGCTGAACCAGTCTTTCGGCAGCATGCTGGTCACGGGATATGTCTATTTCCCTGAAATGAACACCCCGACGCCGTAAGTACACCTTTGCAGCCCCACATGCAGGACAGCCTGAACCACTGTAGACAATCACACGGTGAGAGACTTCCTTTTTGCCACCCTTAGATGGCAACGCATTGGTCTCACTGAGAATGCGAGTATAAAGCTGAGCACTTTCAACCCCTTCAATACGCCAGGACACCTTCCCTTTCTTAACCGCTGCAACTGTGGGAACATTTTCAACTCCGAATTGCTTATTTATACCTTTAACCTTTTCCACATCTATAAGATAAACAGGGATTTCCTTATTTTCCTTGCTGAATTTTTTAAGCTCAGTCAGGGCACGCTTTGCTGTGGAAGAGAAATCTGCATAAAACAGCAACATCAAAAAATCTTTATGTTTCTCTTGAACTCGCCCAAGATGGCTTTCGTTTTTTATCCATTCAATCATTGTGTTGATCTCCTTCAGTAAACACCAAAATCCTCTATTTATTCCTTAATTTCCTCAATCCTCTCTATGTCCATCTTATTCTCTAATCAACCTTATTTAAAAGAAAATTCACTTCTTTCTGAATTATTGTGTAAACTTTTTCATCTAAATCCTTCACCGGTAATTTCTTTTTCTTCCTGATACCAAGCGTTGAAGTTAACTCAAGATAACGATCAACTGACATTCCCTCCCTCTCGAAAAGCTTCTTGCCGCATTGAACAGCGCAGGCGTCAATCAAAATCCGTTTCTCCGAATTTTTTAGGATCTCCTTAAACTTCCAGGGCACGATAACAGCAGGAAGGCATCCAATTTTCACCACATCTGGATTTTTCTCCCATATCCTGATACAAGCCTTGGATGCAGCAACACCGGTTTCGCATCCGCCGTAGCAGGTGAAAATCAAAAGTCTATATTGCATGTTTTGCCTTTTTTGAAATTTTCTTTGTTCCTTAATATTTTATGACAAAAAAATTTGCAACTTCTAAAAAAATCAATTAAATATGAAAATCTACATCGTTCTGAACTTGTTTCAGAACCTCTTGAGCTGATATCCCGAAACGAGTTGGGAATGACAGAACGGTTCAAAGAAATTTTCCAGAAGTTTCGATCAAATGTTCTCCAACTTCTCTAGTTCTTCCAATGTTTTATCCGCAATAATTTTTGCACTAGTAAAATGCTTTCTCATTCTTTTTAAACACTTTCCCTTTTCTTTAACATCGCCAAGATACTGTGCACAAAGCTCCATATATTTCTTTGTCATTTCAACATTAGCTTTTATCATATCCAGTACTTTCTCACTGTCATGTCTTACTGAATCCTGTGGACACACATCATGGCAAATACCGCAACGAATACATTCAGACATATTTATTTCTGCTTCTTCAATTTTCATTGAGATCGCATCTACCGGACACTCATCTACACAAATTCCACAACCAGTACAACTTCCTTCATCAATCCAAGGCATTTTAAACCCTCCTTATACTATGGCAATTAATAAAATGCATTACGCTGCTTTATCCATCCTCGAAACCAGAGAACTGCACAAAGAATGAACAACACACCAAGTAACACATGGTTGACGTTTATTGTCAATGGTCCAATCTGACCCAAAATCTGAGGTGATTCGTAGTAACGAAATTGATCCACAATGAAGCGGGCGACAGCATAATACCCAAATACCAGCCACAGGGTAAAACCGGAAAAATGGTGACTTCTACCCAGCCAAAGTGTCAGGACAAATCCTGCAAATCCCAATGCCGATGCAAAAAGCTGAGCGGGCCAGAGGGACTGACCCGGGAAAACCGAATCCGCGACACTCCTCAGGGGAAACACCACACCCAGAAAGCTGTGAGTAGGCCGACCAAAACAACAGCCGTTCAGAAAACATCCACCCAGCCGTTGAATCCCTACACCCAGAAGAAAACTTGGGGCAATTGCATCTCCCAGAGCGGTAAAGCTTGATTTTTTCACCCATACATAGACTAAAGAAGCAAGTATAGCCAGCACGATGCCGCCAACCATGGAAAGACCCATGATGCCAATATAGCCGTTTTGAAATGGATTGACCGTATCAATCCAGTGACCTCTGAACTCTTCTGTATGATAGAAAACATACCAAAGGTGACTTCCCACGATGGCTGAAATAATGATAACAACAATAAGATCCATAATATGATCTGACTTCATCCCGAAACGAGACGCTCTCTTCACTGCAACCCATAAACCCATCAAAACAGTGATAGCAAAAGCAACACCCCAACTGTGTATTTCAAAGCTGCCTATTTTAAAAAGCACTGGATACATTCAATATCCTCGTCATTCAATATTCAATTAATCTTATCTTATCATTCAATTGGAGCATTACTCAAAGCCTTTTTATTCTCTCTTTATCTATGCCAAATTATTTATATAATCTCTAGCTGATATAGCCGCAATTGTACCCTCTCCACAAGCCACATCAATCTGGCGTACCTTTTTTGAACGTATATCACCTACTGCATATATTCCAGGTGTAGAAGTTTCCATATCATCATCGGTAATAATGTACCCCAAATCATCTAATTCAACAATGTCCTCTAAAAATTCTGAATTAGGCAGAAATCCTGCATATATAAAAACGCCCGATACATCAATATTTTTCCCCTCATCAGTTTGGCGGTTCTTTACTGTCACAGAATTGACTAAAGTATTACCATTTATAGAAGTGAGCATATGGTTTAATAGAAACCTTGTTTTTTTATTTTTCTGTAATCTTTCTTGCAATATTTTTTCACCCGTCATATAAGGCAAAAATTCTATAAAAGTCAAACTTTTCACATATTTAAGAAGAGATTCTCCTTCTTGCAGTCCAGAATTACCACAACCTATAACAGCCACATTTTTATCTTTAAAAAATGGTCCGTCGCATGTCGCACAGTAAGAAACTCCCCTGCCTGCATACTTTTCTTCACCAGGAATATTCAACTTTTTGGGTATACTCCCCGAAGCTACTATCACTGCATAAGCACTATATTCTTGTTTAGATGTCTGAACCGCTATTCTTTTTCCAGCTGATTTGATCTTTCTTATCTCGACATATTCACTAATATTTGTACCAAATCTTAATGCATGATTTTTGAACTTATCTATCAACTGCATTCCGTTTATGCCATCTGGAAAACCTGGATAGTTTTCTATGAGATCAGTAGTGGCTGGTAAACCACCACACATTCCTTTTTCTAATAAAAGAGTGTTGAATCCTTCTCTGGAGGTATAGATTGCTGCAGACAAACCTGCTGGACCTCCGCCAACAATAATAATATCATTACTATTATTCATTTTAAAATCACCTTTTATTTTCTTCCAAATATGGTTTTATCTTTTTTGTAATATCTGATTCATAACTTGGTGTTACTCCAATGATTTGATCTACTACTTCACCATCCTTATAAATATTCAATGTGGGTATGCTCATAATACTATATTTCATAGCTGTTTGGGGTCCTTTATCAACATTCAACTTGCATACCTTCAATCTTCCCTGATATTCTTGAGCAATTTTCTCAAGCACTGGAGCAGCCATACGGCAAGGTCCACACCAAGGGGCCCAGAAATCAACCAGAACAGGAATATCTGATTTAATAACTTCGCTTTCAAAAATTTCATCACTCACATTGATGGGTTTTGCTTCTTCCATTTTCAAATTCCTTTCTTGTTTTAAATTATTGGTCTTTTTACCAGCATCCATCTTTAATTCATTATTTTTGGTTTTCGCGCTGGTGGTCTCTTTGGAGATATCCACATTCTCCTCACTCCCTGTCCTTTGTTTGAGCTGTTTCTTGGTAATGTTCTCTTCTGACCTTTCCCCGCATTCCAGAACCAAAGCAATAAATATAAATCCTGCCAAAAACAATATTTTTTTTCTCATTTTTTCCCTTTCGTTAAATATTGTATTTTCACCTCAGATCTCCTCATTCTTTTTCTGTGTCAAATTCGATACTATTTTCTATTTCTGAATAAAATTTATTTTTCACTTTCATTTTATAACTCTTTTATAATAAATTGATTAATTTTTATAATATTTTCCCTATCTCATAACCATCTCTAATGGCATCCTGGGCATTACCAACTTTCTTTGCATCTCCAATAAGGTAAACTTGAATTTTCCCCTCTAACTCCTTTTCCAAGGGATTATAACTTATCATACTCGTGGAGACAACAATGACATCTATATCATCAAAACGAATTTTGTTTCCATTTTTTTCAGCATACACAGTACTTCCTTCAATTTTTTGGATATAGGTATGATTGCTGAATATAGTCCCCTTTTCTTTCATGATTTTAAGAGAAAGGTTTTTGGCAATCATCTCCATATCTTCACCAAAATCAATTGTCCGTTTAACAATTATCACTTGATTGTTTCGAGGGATCAGAGCAGTAGCAATATCAATCCCAATAAGACCTCCACCAATAATCAGTACTTTTTTATTCTCAGGCAAATTTTCTTCCAATAGTATATCAGCCCAATAAAATTTATCTAATCCGGGAATCGACGGCACAGCAGGTTTGGAGCCCGTGGCTAAAACAACACCTTCATATTTCGATATAAGATCTGATCTCGTTGCCTCTTTAAATATTATATTCACATTATTATAGTTCAACTCTTTTTTAAAGTATGGAACTAACCTTTGCATAGATTTTTTATGAGGGGTTAACGGAGCCAAATTAAACTGTCCCCCCATAATATTTTTCTCATACAAATCAACTTCATGTCCTCTTTTCTTCAAAACTATGGCAGCCTGCATTCCCGCTAAGCCTCCTCCTATCACAGCGTATTTCTTCGAGTGTTCTGCCATATTAAAAAATTCTGTTTCTCTGCCCACCTCCGGATTTACAAGACACTGAAGCCCCTTTCCAGATTTCACCCCTCCTAAACATCCTTCAACACAAGCTAAGCAAGGCTTTATGGGCCCCTCTATCTCCGCATTATATTTTCCTATAAAATCCGGATCAGCTACCAAGGCTCTACCGATTGCTATAAAATCAGCTGAGTATTCTTTTTTCAGCTTTTCAATGTCCTCTGGACTATTTATACGTCCGACATAAATCAAAGGTATATGTATCCCTTCTTTAATCTTTTTTGCCATTTCCCAGGTTTTTCCTTTTGGAACAAACATATGCTGAAAAAACCAGGGTGCTGTAGAACATACAGTTCCAGCAGAAACATGTATGGCCTGAACTCCTTTTTTCTCCAGAATTTTGGAAAGCTCTACCATCTCTGGCAATTTAATTCCTTTAGGTATCATTTCATCACCACTTATTCTAACAATTATAGGTAAATTTACAGTATCCATAACTGATTGAAGAATTTCCAAAGGAAACTTTATTCTATTTTCAAAATCCCCACCAAATTCATCGGATCTATCATTAACAAAAGGAGAAATAAACTGAGCCAGCAGATACCCATGCCCAAACTGCAGTTCAATAATATCAAAACCAACTTTTTCAGCTCTTTTAGCAGCATTTATAAATAAATCCACGGTCTTATTCATATCTTCTCTATTCATTCTTTTTGGTGTAGCTCCTCCGTTTTCACAGGGTTTATCTGTGGCAGATATGAAATAATTACCAGGGATTTTAGGATTTGCCATTCTTCCCGGATGGTTGAGATGGACAATGGCTTTCGTGTCTGATTGGTGAATTAAATCAACTAATCTTTTTAATTCTTCTATTTTATCGTCATCATCAATTCCCATCTGTGTTGGTAATTCCCTCAGACCTTTATCAAGATAAAAAGGCTCAGGGATAACTGCTCCTAAATATTTTGATCTTCTTTTATAAAATGCAATGTTCTTTTCACTAACCATACCGTTTCCATCACTATACCCGGTTTTAATAGGTGCAAAAATAAATTGATTTTTTAACGCTACCATTTTAATTTCTCCTTTTATTCAATAGCGAATCTTAATATGCTCATCATTCATTTTTTTAAAATTTATTATTTGCATGACTCACATACATTCTCATAAGTAAAATTTATGTTTCTCCATAATTCAAGTAAGACATTCCAAAATGAAAGTCGCCATCTTAAGACTAATTTTATATATCTGTCTCATCACTCTCACTTTTTTATTTTTATAAATCATTAATTCTTTCTGTCTCATGTAGATTTATTAAATTTATTTTTCATGATTCTCCCGAAAAGAACTACTCCAAATAGAAATATAATTAAAACAATAGCTTGATTTATGGTAAATACCATTCCCAATAAATCGAATTGAACTGACGATTCATAATAACGCACATAATCTACTAAAAATCGGGATAGTCCATAAAGCATCATGAAAATTGAAAGAAGGAAACCATCCGGTCTTTTTTGCCTATCCAAGAAAAGAAGCACAATAAAAATGATAAAACCATAAAAGGATGCATACAATTGAGTGGGATGAATTGAAGTTCTCGGAAACATACTTCCTGCCGGACTGTAAGCTGGGAAAATAACACACCAGGGTAAATGGCATGGCGTACCGAAACAGCAGCCGTTCAAAAAACATCCTATACGGCCGACACTCAATCCCAATGCAAATGAAGGAGAAATAACATCACACAACATAAGAATTGATTTTTTTTTAATCATACAATAAATAATCAGAGCTCCCAGTGAAAACGCAAGCCCTCCCAATATCGAAAAACCTCCAATACCGATTGTTCCTGAACTTTGAATTGGATTAATTGTATCAAACCAGTTACCCTGAAACTCAGATAAATGAGTGATAACAAAGAAAAATCGAGACCCGAAAATGGCAGAGAGAATAATTATTAGAGAAATATTATTGATGTTATAATGACTTATACCTCTTTTCTGAACCCGGTAATGGGCTAAATAAATACCCAATAAAAAGGCAAGGACTAACATCAATCCATAGGATCTAAGTACGAACCTTCCATTTTGTAAGAGAACTGGATACATAACTATAATTTCCTATTCACTCTCATCTATCTGTATGAGATGAAAAAAATTTTTTGGTACACCAACTACCAATCTGGACCTGTCAATCTGTCCGTATTCTCGTGAATCCATGCAACCAAAGGAAAAGGTTATCCGATTTTCTAGAAACGCTTTTACAGCAATACCACTACAAATGGACATCAAACTGCATAAGGATACCATTAAATTTTCACCCGTTTTTCTGTGATAGAGATTAATTAGATCCATGGCATCTTTTGGCAGGATACTGGATATGATCAGGTCTGGTTCTCCTTCCATATTCATGCCGATATATTGGAAAGACTTTTTAAATCTGGATTGCTGAGAAATGAGGGAAACCAACTGTTTTTCTGGTAGTTTTATTTTTTCTTTACAATGTGCAAGCATACTTTTTTGATTCTGCCATCCAAATGCATACTGCGCCCCAGGACAGTTAATGCTTTCACTATCTAAAATGACCGGATTCAGCACAGCTTCCTTTATCGCTTCGCAAAACCGCACATTTTCCATTCTTTTTGCACCATTAAGTTCAGGTTTCTCAGTATAGAATTTTACTTTGATCCACTGAGTTCTGAATTGATTTGAAAATCCTTGATGAATTTTATTCATTTCTTTCCCCTTATAACAATAAATGAGCCTTCTCCATACCCCTTCTTTACTTGTTGTATTTGTTTAATTTTTTTTAGAGGTTGATAAATAGTCTGAACAAAAGAAAAATCATGAAATCCTACTTGCTTCAAATAACCTACCACCTCTTCTACAGAAAAAAAATTGGCTTCACAGTAAAAAACACTTTCATTCTTATGTGCTTGATAGTATTTACCCAGAGTGCTATGCTTATTCACAAAACCCACAATAATACATCCTGATGGTTTTAATATTCTGTAAATCTCTCTACAGGCTTTCTCACTATCATCTAAAAAACAAATCGTGGTAACCATTAAGGCAAAATCAAACTGCTCATCCTTAACCGATAGTTCTTCTGCAACTCCTTTAATGACTCGAATTCCTCTTTGAATAGCTAATTCAATCATCTTTTGCGAAGGCTCGATCCCCATCTTAATATTAAGCGGCTCCGCAAATCGTCCGCTACCCACACCAATCTCAATTCCTTTTTTATTCAAGGGAAGCATTTTCTTCACTGCTATGAGTTCTGACAGGTATGCACATTCATTTTTATGAAACCAATCTTCGTATTGATTTGAATGGTGATCAAATGGTCCAATTCGTGCCATAATATTCTCTATTGTATCGAGATGGTCTCCCTTAATTATCCTGTTTTTAAATAGATAATTTTTTTCCATTTTCTGATCAAAATATTCTTACAGTTGATCCAGTAAACAGTATATATCCTTCTTTTGCATTCTTTATCTCTGCTTTATTCACTACTTTTATCGCATATTAAAATGCCATTCAAGTGATCTATCTCATGCTGAATAATTCGGGCATTCAGTCCCTGTACCTCAAAATGAAGTTTTTCCCCTTCCGGACTCCTCGCACTGACCTCTACTTTGTATAAACGATTTATATCAAACCACTTCCCTGGAATGCTTAAACAACCCTCTTCATCAGTGTCATTATCTGAGGATGAAGAAAAAATTTCCGGATTTACCAGGGTTTTCTCCAGACCTTCAGCATCAATTGTAATGACCCGATATAAAACTCCCACCTGGGGTGCAGCAAGACCTATCCCCCTATTCGCCTGCATGAAAGTAAACATCTGATCTGCAAAATCTTGTAAAGCTTTATCAAATGTATGAACCGGACTCGAAATCTCTCTTAATACTCGATCTGGGAAAAAATGTAATACCAAATTTTTATTTGAAAGTTTGGCAGTAAACCTATTTATTATGATATTATCCATGTTTCATTCTTTACTTAAATAAATTGCTTTCTGCGGGCATTCTCTCACGCATACACCACACCCTATACATTTTAATTGATCAATTTCTGCTGTATTTACATTTATCGAAATTGCCCCTGTTGGACATTTAGGTGTACAAATAAAACATCCCGTACATTTATTTGGATTCACAACTGCAATTTTTGCTGAACTGGCTTTTCCTTTTTTCAATCCCTTAATACGAGAATCTATTTTATTTATTTGAGTTTCTAAGGCTTTAGCCTGCTCTTTTAACTTCAATAGTTCTTGTTCACAACTCATCGATTCTACAACTGGCTTTTTAAATCTGGATACATCAGAATATTCTTCTTGTCTGAAATTTATATTTCTCCCCTCACTAATCCCTCTTCCCATTCTGCGGCCACCACTTAATCCCTTATTTCTTGTGTTCCATGTATCAAAACTTCTATTCATTATATCTCCTGTTTATAATTAAATAATTTATTTCTTATAATATTTTTCACCTGCATAAACTGGCACATTAAGCCAATTTTCAGGTAGCACATAAGGACAAGCAAATGCATTATTATAAGCACACCAGGGATTGTATGCTTTATTAAAATCGAGTATCCATTTTTCTTCTGAATTTTGATCCTGATCTAATTCAAGATCAAGATATCTTCCAGCACCATATGTCTCATTACCACTGGTTTTATCTTTAAATGGAATAAAAAGCCTTTCATCAAAAGGATCATTTTTATACACCTGTAGGGAACACTTCTTACCTTGGATTTTAAATTTAAATTCACCCCACTTTAAAAACTGTCGTTCATTACCCTGAGTATCCTTTACCTTTACATTTTCTTTATTAGTATACACCTGAAGATCGAGCTCAAATCTATATTCTGGATCAGGAGAATAATAATTAAGTTTTTCAAATCCTGAACGTTCTTCATATGGAATAGGTGATTGAGGATGACTTGAGAAAAAAGTATCCTTTTTTTCCCGTGACATCTCAATTTCACTCTTCCATTTAGAAACTTTCATGACTTACCTCTTCTATAAATTTTTAATCATAGTCCAAACAATCAAATTTATTTGTATTAATGTAAACTCATCTTTATTTCTTCCTAACAAAAAAATTTATATATAAAAAATTTATAACTATTATATTATGGATATAAAAAATTATCAATTTTTTAATAGATAATTAGCAATAGCCAGATGTAATGTACACACAGATAAAATAGCACAGTGGACATCATCTCTTGGGAGTCCGCCAAGTTCGTTAATCAATTTATACGGAGAGATTTTTAGAATATCGTTTATAGTCTTGCCTTTGACAAAAACAGTTAATGCACTACCACAAGCAATGGTAACACCGCATCCATCCGTAAAAAATTGTATTCCTTTAATAATATTCCCTTTGATCCGTAGATATATTTCTATTGTATCTCCACATCCTCCTTTTATAGTTGCAGTACTGTCAGGTTTTTTCATTCTGCCAATATTTACTGGGTTTTTAAAATAATTGATGGTTTTTTTGGAATAGATCTTTTCCATTTCTTGATCAACTTGCTTCTGCAATTGATTAGATAAAGCATCTATATCCATTCTTTCTCGACCTTGCATTATTATGAACTCATTCCTTTTCTTTTATTTTAAAACAAATTACATCTTACAAACTCTTTTTCAATACATTCTGTATCAACTACATTTTAATTGATCAATTTCTGCTGTATTTCTTTATTTTAGTTTTGAGCATATGCTCAAAACTAAAATAATAAAAAAACTTTCTTATGTCAAGTATTTTTTTAACTTTGTGCTGATTACTCCAATCCTTTTACATTTTCTTTTTATTAAAAATATTTTCCAAATCCTAGACTCCACAGCAGTGAGTACTACTGTGAAACGAAAAATATAAAAAAACTTGACAATCTTCTAAAAATTATATACATATCAGTATATTTAAAATGTATAAATATCCAATACAGCAAAGGAGGTAAAAATGACTGAAAAAAGAAGATCTTTCTTAAAGCACATTGGTTTAGGAGGTGGAGCTCTCTTTTTGGGAGACAGTCTTATCTCAGCATTGGGGAATACGACTAATGCTAAAACAGAAAAAAAAATCATATATGGTAAAAATCCTCCCGCATCCCACACCCTACCACCCTTACCTTATGCATATAATGCCCTGGAACCGGTAATTGATGAACAGACAATGCATTTACACCACGATAAACACCACGCTGGTTATGTAAAAGGACTAAATGCAACTGAAAAAAAACTCGCAGAAGCCCAAAAAATGCAAAATTTTTCAGCAATCAAATCTTTAGAGAGAGACCTTGCTTTTCATGGCTCTGGACATATTTTACATTCCATCTTCTGGAACAATCTTTCTCCGGAAAGCAAGGATAAACCAGACGGTACTTTAATCCAGGCCATTGCAACGGAATTTGGCAGCTTTGAAAATTTTAAATCACAGATGATTGCTGCGACAGAATCAGTAGAGGGAAGCGGTTGGGGAATATTTGCTTATCATACCATCTTACAAAAACTGGTTATTCTTCAAGCGGAAAAACATCAAAATTTGACTCAGTGGGGTGCTATTCCACTGCTGGTTATCGATGTTTGGGAACATGCCTATTATTTAAAGTATCAGAACCGGCGGGATGACTTTATAAAAAATGTTTTCGCCATTATTAATTGGGATGATGTTTGTTTAAGGTTTAAAAGTGCAGTGTCATAATAAAAAAAATAAAGCGTAACTGATTAATATTACTCAAAAAGTAATGCCACCCAAAAAATAAAGAATTAAATTTTAAACTTTCTGCTTACTGTTTGAAGCTGAAAAAAATCAAAGAGGAGAACATTAAATGAATCTCAGCCAATATCCTCAAAGAACATATACCTTTAAAAAAACTCCCATTGAAAAATTAAGGATTTTATCATCAAAACTTAATGGACCTGATATCTACATAAAACGTGATGATACCCTGGGATTAACAGGAGGAGGGAATAAGACCCGTAAACTGGAATTCGTTATAGGTGATGCATTAGCTAATAAAACTAATGCTTTAATTACCTGCGGCGGTCTGCAGTCAAATCATTGCCGCTTAACTGCAGCAGCAGCTGTAAAAGAGCAAATCGCCTGTCATCTGGTATTAATTGAAGAGGATTTTCAGACTTATAATCCTAAAGCTGGTGGAAATAATCTCCTGTATAATTTATTAAATGTAAACAGTATAAACATTATTTCCTCTAAGGCCGATCCAAATGAAGAAATGCAGAAGCTTGCCCGGAATCTGCAAAAAAAAGGAGCGAAACCCTATATCATTCCCATGGGTGCTTCCTATCCGGTTGGAACCCTGGGATATATGAGCTGTACTCAGGAAATTATTGATCAAACATCAGAAATGAAGGTGCATTTTGATTATATCATCTGCCCCAGTGGCAGTGGGGGAACACAAACAGGATTAATCATGGGGATAAACGAGTTGAAATACAATTGCAGAGTGTTAGGTATTAATGTCAGTCGAAATAAAACAGAACAGAAAAAAATAATCTTAGAATTGATAGATTCCTCTCTTAAATTTCTTAATTCAAAATGTAAAATAAAATCCTCTGAAATAGAATGTTTAGATCAATATGTTGGTCCTGGATACACTGTACCCACAGATGAAATGATTGCTGCGGTTAAACTATTAGCCAGCACTGAAGGTATTTTACTGGATCCTGTATATACCGGTAAAACCATGGCTGGACTAATTGATCTGATAAAAACGGATTTCTTTAAAAAGGAAGATACTATCTTGTTTTTACATACAGGTGGTTCTCCGGCTCTTTATACCTGTCCGGAGTTATTTATTGATTAATAGATTAAGGGACTAATTTATGGATACTATTGAATTTTATCCCTGGCTTTCAATAATTCCGCCCTTATTAGCCATTGGTATTGCCATTATCTTCAGACAGGTATATGTAGCTCTGATGATTGGTTTATGGTCAGGTACAACAATTTTAGCAAATGGCAATCCAATAAAAGGTCTGGTAGATATGATCGACCTTTGTATTCAAGTTTTTAAAGATGCAGACAACACCCGGGTGATATGTTTTTCCTGCCTTATTGGTGGTCTCATTGCTTTTACTCAGCGAAGTGGTGGAGTAAAGGGTTTTATAAACTGGTTATCAAAGCATTCCATGATTAAGAGCAGACGGCAGGTTCAGCTTCTGGCCATGGGTATTGGTATTTGTGTACCTATTGAATCCAGTATAAGCGTGCTGGTGACTGGTACAGTGGCTCGACCTTTATTCGATAAACTGAAGATTTCACGGGAAAAACTTGCTTATATTTGTGATTCCACTTCTGCCCCCATCTGTGCTTTGATACCGGTAAATGCCTGGGGAGCTTATATGGCAGGTCTTCTGGCAAATCAGGGAATTTCTCATTCTTTTGCTATGTATATCAAAGCTCTGATTTTTAATTTCTATCCTATGTTTGCACTGCTTCTCTTGCTTGCTCTGATTCTATCACAACGAGATTTTTTAAGTATGAAAAAGGCTGAGCATCGTTCCCGGGATGAGGGCAAAGTGCTGGGAGAAAAAGCTACACCATTAATCTCTTCTGAAGTAATCGGTTTAAAACCAAAACCTGGTATTAGACCCCGGGCATCCAACCTGGTTATACCTGTTCTTTCCATGATTGCTATGATGATAGCAGGTCTTTTCATTACAGGAAAGGGACATTTCACCCAGGGTTCAGGATCAACTGCGGTGTTATGGGCAGTATTGACAGCTGTAACCATTGGAGGTATGAAATACCGGTTTTCCGGAATCATGAAATTCAATGAATTGATTCAACTCTTTTTCAAAGGTGTTGGTGGACTCATTTCAATCGCTATACTTATGATGTTTGCTTTTGCTATTGGTCAATTATGTAAAAATTTGAAAACAGGTTTATATGTTGCAGAAGTAACTAAAAACCTGATCTCTCCTGCTTTCCTACCCCTGATCCTGTTTATTACCACAGGTTTTATTGCCTTTTCAACCGGAACTTCCTGGGGAACCTGGGGTATTATGGTTCCCATCGGTATTCCGGTAGCTCAACAACTGGGTATCCCAATATTGCCTATTATTGCAGCAATTGTATCTGGCGGAGTTTTTGGTGATCATTGTTCTCCTATTTCCGATACAACCATAGTATCCTCCATGGCTTCTGCATCAGATCATATCGACCATGTTAATACCCAACTCCCCTATGCTCTAACAGCAGGTATTGGAGCTGCATTAATGTTTTTATTAGTAGGATTAACTTCTTAACATTATTTATAAAAATCTGAGAGTGACAATACTGCCTAAATACTCAGTATCTCTAATCACTTGACAACAAAATATTATAAAAATGGTAACCTAAACATGAATTTTTACTTGTAATTTTAAAAATTTTTTTTAAACATTAATATCGTTTTTCTCGTAAATATTATTTACATTATTAAGCAAAAAAATAAGGAGAAAACCATGATCACAAAACTTTTTGTATTTAAAGGTATTAAGGTGCTGTTGCTCATTATAATTTTATTAATAGGTACAGATAGTATTGGAGCAAAAAATGACTATCTTGAGGATCTCCCGCCCCTTATTGACAGAGAACTCTTTTTTGGCGATCCTCAAATAGCTGGATCACAGTTATCACCCAATGGTGAGTTTATATCATTTCTTAAACCCTATAAAGAAGTGAAAAATATTTATGTTAAGACCCGAAAGCAAGCATTTGAAGAAGCAAAACCCATTACTGCTGACGACCGTCCAGTTTTTGGATATTTCTGGAGTAGAGATAGCAGATATGTTTTATATGTTCAGGATAAAGGTGGAAATGAAAATTTTCACATTTATAAAGTTGATCCAGCTGCTAAACCAGAGGAAAAAACCGGCGTACCTCAGGCACAAGATCTTACCCCTCTGAAAGGCATCAGAGCCTATATTTATTCTCTTCCTAAAGATAAGTCAAATGAGATTATTGTGGGACTTAATGACAGAGATAGAGCGTATCATGATATTTATAAAATTAATCTGGCCACAGGTGAAAGAGAATTAATATTAAAGAATACTGAAAAAATTGCGGGCTTTACCTTTGACCTGCAAGGAAACCTAAGACTTGCAACCAGACAAACAGAAGATGGTGGTACAGAAATCCTGAGATATGATGGTGATTCATTCAGTCAAATCTATACCTGTAATTTTGAAGAAACTATCTATCCCCTGCGATTCCATAAGGACGGAAAAAAAGTTTATTTTATAACCAATAAAGGAAAAGACGTTGATCTAACTAGTTTAACTCTTCTGTATCCCCAAACTGGTAAAACTACCCTTATTGAATCTGATCCAGAAAAACAGGTGGATTTTGGCAATGCTGTTTTTGATGCAAAAACTGATGAACTGATTGCATCTGCCTATGTCGGTGACCGGGTGAGAATATATCCTAAGGAAAAACAGATTGAAATGGATCTGGAATTCTTAAAAAAAGAACTTCCTGAGGGTGAATTGTCATTACAATCATCTACACGTGATATGAGATTTCATTTGGTCTCTGTTTCCCGGGATGTTGATCCTGGTTCTGTGTATCTTTACGATAGAAAAGAAAAAAAGGTAGAACTCTTATACCGATCCCGGCCTGAACTCAAAAGTGAACATCTTGCTTTTATGAAACCTGTACGATATGAAGCCAGAGATGGTTTGGAAATTTCTGGTTATTTAATACTTCCCAGAAATATAGAACCTAAAAATCTACCTACAGTTATATTACCCCATGGAGGACCCTGGGCACGTGATTACTGGGGATATGAACCCTATTCCCAATTCTTAGCTAATCGTGGATATGCTGTTTTTCAGCCCAATTTCAGAGGCTCAACCGGATATGGAAAAGCTTTCTTAAATGCGGGCAATAAGGAATGGGGTACTGGATTTATGCAGCATGATATTTCTGATGCAGTAAAATATCTGATTAAAAAAGGAATCACAGATAAAAATAAGGTTGCCATTTTTGGAGGTTCGTATGGTGGATATGCAACCCTGGCCGGATTAGCCTTTACTCCTGATTTATTTACGGCTGGAATCTCCTATGTTGGTCCTTCCAACCTAATCACCTTACTTGAATCCATCCCTCCTTATTGGGGTCCGGTTGTAAAAATATTCCATAAACGCCTTGGAAATCCTGAAGATCCTGAGGATAAAAAGCTCCTCAGAAAACAATCCCCCCTGTTTTCTGCAGATAAGATAGATGATCCCCTCTTGGTAATTCAGGGGGCAAATGATCCCAGAGTTGATAAAAGAGAATCCGATCAAATTATAATTGCAGTCAGAGACAGAGGACTTGATGTTGGATATTTAGTTGCACCGGATGAAGGGCATGGCTTCAAAGGACTGGAAAACAGACTTGTGGTAGCAGCTGCAATAGAAAAATTTTTTGCAAAACATCTGGGAGGTAGGTATCAAAAATATCTTAAAGAAAAAATTAAAAATAAATATGATGATTTATTAGTTGATGTCAGTACTGTTACCTTAGCTGATACATCTCTGGCAGCATATGCTTCCACAGCACCACTACCAAAACTTGATGCAAAAAAAATAAAAACATTTAATGCTCAATATTCACAGATCATAGAGACTGGTGGTCAGGAAATTAAAATTGAAGTTACTAAACAAGTATCCTATGCAACCTTGGAAGGAAAAGATTATGTATTGATTTCCGAAACATCAGAAGCTCCCCAGGGAACAGTGGTTAACACTTATTATCTGGATCAAGCTACCCTTCTGCCTTTAAAACAGACTGTAAATCAAACCGGAGTTACTATTGCTCTTGAATATAAACCGGACAAAATTACTGGTACTATGGAACTTAGAGGTCAAGAAAGCGATATTGCAGTTGAAATGAGTGCCTCCATAATCTCCTCTCTGGAAACAATAGTTGGAGCCATGGATTTAAAACCTGGTTATAAAACCGCTATCCGCACTTTTAATCTACTACAGCAAAAAATAATCCCCAGCTCACTTGAGGTAACTGGTAAAGAAAACATTTCTGTTCCTGCTGGCTCATTTGATACCTATAAAGTAGAAGTTACACCTCTTGATGGAAGCTCCGGAGAACAAACAATTTATGTTAATACCAAAGAACCTTACAATATGGTGAAATTAGAAGCAAAACTACCCCCCATGATGGGAGGAGGAACCACCACTGTAGAGTTAAAGAATATTGACTAGAGAATAGCATTTAGTAATCGACACTGAGATTAAAGAAACGGAGTATTGGAGAATCGGGGTATCGGAGAAATGCTGAAATGGAAAATTAGTAGTATATAGCCTTTTCCCCATTTCTCCGTTTCTCTATTTCTCCGATACACTTTCACATTAAATAATCCATTGCTTTATTTATTAACTGTTTCCCAAGTTGAACTTGTAAAACAGTTAACTTCCTCTTTAACAACCTCCTATGATTCCTTTCCTAATACAGCCTTCATCAAAACAACTGTATACGGATTCCAGGTGGACATGGTAAAATAGATAGTAAGTGTATTTTCATCCTCAACTGCCAAATCTTCAAATTGATAAGGACCATATTCCCCTCCCCATTCATTCTCCCGTCCGATATCGTGTACACTATCCACTTTCTCATATTCCCAATTCACATGCATAAAGTGACCGTACCCGCTATCTTCCCAAGGATCAAAAATGAGTTGCACATCTGACCAGGGTCCCCAGGGATAATCCGCAGCTCGCAGATTGATCCCCCGGGGATCCATATGATTGTACAGCATAATCCATTTATTAAATATAGAATAATAGACTACAGATAGTTCACCTATTCCCTCCTGATTAAATAGGGGAACAGCCTCCGGTTCATTATCACTCCACTGGGGAACATTTGAATTATTCA
This sequence comes from uncultured bacterium, assembly GCA_964442615.1. Lineage (GTDB taxonomy): Bacteria > Zhuqueibacterota > QNDG01 > QNDG01 > CAYUAG01 > CAYUAG01. Next base: position 862 of record CAYUAG010000075.1, on the reverse strand, counting down.
AACCAGTAAAGAAATATATTTCAGAGGGATTCTCGATCTTAGCAGCTTTTTGACAGGCAAGATACACTGAGCTTTTCCGGTACTCACCAGTTCCGAACAGAACCAGTCCCTGATCCTGACTGATAGGAAATCCCTGCCAATTAGAGAAATCAATGTTTACTATTGAGATATTAATAAAGTAATGGGTGGAAATATCATCAATATATTGAAAGGAAAATCCATTATCCCCGGATCGGGCTAAAACTGTACGCTCCATATTCTGGGTTGTTTTATTCCAATCTGTAGCATGATAGATATACATATATCCGTTGAGACTTACTCCTTCCACTGGTACTTCATATCCAGCCTGGTCTATACCAGGTATTTGAATAGGACGATAGTGTCCGTTAAGATTTTGAATAAAGGTAAGATTAATTCCATCATCAGGATTTGTATCAGTGGTATAGGCAATAGCATCATCGTCCGAAGTAACACCGCCAAAACTATCCCCAAAAAGAATAAAGGTTTTATCATTATGCTGGAAGGGTATACCAAGGTCGGTGGAAATAAGTCCGTATCTGGTTTCAGTCAGATTAACAGTAGAATCCTGTCTCTCCCGGTCAAAGTCACCTACTAATTGTTCAATTTTTTCTGCCCGGGAGATGACTGTAATTTTAAGAGGTTCAATGATTTCTTCCGGGTCCGTGGTTTCAGGAGAGCAGGAAATGATGAAAAGAATTAAAAGAATTAAAAGCAGCATATTTTTTCTTTTTATTAAAAGATAAAATTTCGAAAAGAGAAAAACAAGTTTAACTTGATTATTCTGTTTCAAAAGGGTATAATTTTCCATACTTTCAGACTTCGACGGTGCTCAGACTGACAA
>CAYUAG010000074.1:16031-19512 GCA_964442615.1 uncultured bacterium | reverse complement strand
ATTTTATAGTTTTCTAAAATTTATTTACTGTCTTATGACATGACGGACATTCATCAGTCTTTGGAAAAAACTTACTTAAAATCTGATAAAGATCAGGATCATATTCTTTCAATTCTTTGCGTGTGTTTATCTGATTATGTTTACCATCAGATTCAGACACTTCGGCATTGACATTAAACCAATCTTGCACTCCTTCAGCAAAATATTCCCAAAAATTAGTTATGGCATAGGTATTTTCATATTTACCCAAGGCAATGGCAGCTTCCATTTTCTCTTGAAGTAACGTATTAAAAGTAGTATCAACAGGGTTAATTCCTACTCCATGAATAGTATGAGCAAATTCGTGGATTAATATATCCTCAGCATGATATTTATCTATCTGGTAACATAATAAGTTTTCTTCAGCACAAGTTGTTAATGGTAGCTCTAGTGTGCCTCCCAAACCACGAGCTCTTACATCCCAGTTTAAGGTCGTGTCATTTACTAAATAAGCATGCTCCGGAATATCAGTAGTCCCTTCATATCTTGCCATAATTGCAACTCTGATACCTCGGCTAACCATAGATTCAAGCACTTTTGCAGGAAGAGCATCTGTCATAAATTTAATAGTTTTATAAGCAGCATTAAGCGCTTCATCAGGAACTTTTCTTGAACTCACAATGTGTATGCCATTAGCACAAACATATTTTTTATAAAAAAGATCAAGTTTTAATGTTTTTGGTGGTATTGTGATTTTGATAGTCTCATTAACTGGTGTCATTTGAGCTTGGATTGATAAAGAAAGACTATACAATAAAAAACATAGTACAAGTGCCACCTTGTTTCTTAATAAAAAAAACATAATAATCTCCTTTTTAATGAAATTTTTAAAAGCTATTTACATATTTAACTATTATGTTTAACTACTCTTGATTGTTTTCAAGAAAAATAATTTTTTTTCATCTTAATATGAAAAATTGTAGACATTATATTTATAAGAAGTATTAATAAACTATAATCTTAAAAAAATTCCCAGGGATATGCCGATACCACTCAAATCACATTTTATTATCTCATCACCATATGTAGATACGTATTTAAGTGTATTCCCAGTAGAATTCTCATACTTATTAATTTTTATTCCACGATAAGAGGCTTCACCACAAATTCCAAAATTTTTTGTAAAATAATAATTAAAATCCACACCTACTTTATACCCAAAGTTTAATCCTGTACCTGAGGCTGAATAACCGTTTTCAGTCTCCTTATATCCTGAGCTATAAACACCTGCTCCTATAACTCCTCTGATATTAAATTTATTCACGCTTTCTGAGATTGTAAATTTCGTAATACCCAGGAAACCATCTGCAGAAATATTTTGTTTATGAGTGAGAGTATTGGGAGGAGGCCAGGAATTTGTCAGATTACCCTCAGCACTCGTCCATATATGTTCATAAGAAAAACCCAAACCAACAGAGGAATTTAGATTATAAATAATTTCAATTGATACACCATTCCCAGAAATAATTTCATCAATAGTTCCCTGGTAATCATCATTTATCCACTTAATATAATCATTCACAGCAGTCATATTGAACCTGGTATGAAACCACTTCACTATAATCTCCCATTGACCTGGAATTATAGGAGTAAGAATAGCTGTGTCTTTATCTTTGGTTGGTTTTGGAGGAACTGGTGTTTCTTCAGGTTTGGCCGGCTCTTCAGGTTGGACTTTTTGGGGGGTGGGAGTAGGAATTAAACCTTCCTTGTCCTGTATTGATTTAATTTTTTCTTCCAATTTCTTCTTTTTTTCTGGATTCTTTTCTTTGTTCTTTTTATTTATCAAACCAATTAATTTCTTTTTTATTCTCTCCAATTCTTCTTTTCTTTCCTCTAATTTCTTGACCTCTTCTTGCATTTTTTCTTTTATTTCATTTTCCTTTTCAGGATTTTTTTCTTCTTGTTTCTTAAAAGTCAACAATTTCTCCAAAGTTTTTACTTTTTCTTTCAGCTTAGCCAGCTCAATCTGTAAATCTATTACTGCAGTACGTATTCTTAAAAAATTATTTCGAGCAGAAGACAATTCACTTAACTGTGTTTTCAAACTACTGATTATAGTTGGAAGATTCTGTATATCAGTGTTTAATTGACGTATTTTTTGCTCCAGCTCACTAATAGATTTTGGTAAATTAAAATTAACATCCTCAACTAACTCAAAGTAACCCTGAATCTTGAACTCTTCTTCATGCTCTTTAATATCTTTTTTAATAGCGAGCGCACTAAAATAATTATCGCTATTTAATGAATCCATAAGCTGACTGTATAAGGTCTGCAAGGTCTGTACTTGATCTTGAGAGAGCTTTTTCCACAGTTCGTCTTTCAATGTCATCTTATCTTCCAATTCTGCTTTTTTTTGAATTAACTCCCCCTGTTTTTCTCTTAACTCGCGTTTTTTTCTTTTTAACTCATCATTCTTTTCTTCAATTTCCTGTTTTAATGCTTGAATTTTATTATCAATTACCTGAATCATCTGTTCTACTGTCTGTAAATCCCTCAGCAATTTACTTAATCTGGCTTCTAATTCTGAATTTTTCGATCTAATCTTTGGCTGTTTACATTGTAAACATGCATCTATAAGCATGTCTAATCTCTGTTCTTCAGCTTGTATATCATTTTTGAGTTTATAATAATCACTCTGCAGTTGTTTTATTTTTGCTGGAACTTCCTGAATATCTTCAGAAAAAACAGCAGAACAAACTAAAAATAAACTTATGATCAAGGAGATAATTATGATTCTTTTCATTTTAAATCCTCCTTTTTTATTTATTAGGAAATTTTTAAACAAATAGTAACCTTTGATATATTGTATTTTTTTAGACTGGATTGAAATATGGATAACCTTTGTTATATTCTATAATATTAATCAAAACAAAAATTACCAAAGAAATGATACTGATATATCCTCTGTATTGCTATGTATTAACTTTTCTTTTACCTCTAACTTCTTCAATGATAAATCCGAAAAAGGATAATTTATTGTTAAAATAAAACTCAAATCCCTTCCTATCAGACCACGACACGTAATCCATAAAAACGGCATTTTCATTTAAAAAACTCAGTATTAGAAAGACGGTAAGATGGTGTAAACTATCCTCATAGGGTCATATGATATTATCGCATTAACACCATTTTTTTTGATGCTTTATATTTACCTGCTTCAATCCGGTAAATATAAACACCGCTTGCAGCCTGTTGATTGTATTTATTTTTTCCATTCCAATTTATTTTATATTTTCCTTGTGTAAATGTTTTATTAGCCAATGTTTGGACTTCTCTTCCGAGAATATCAAAAATCTTAATAGAAACTTTTTCAGTGTGTGGCAGATCAAAACAAATTTTTGTACTGGAATTAAAGGGATTGGGATAATTCGGATAAAGCTCAAAAGTTAAAGGAATTTCACCGTCATTTATTGATTCAACCTTACTAGTTATTCCAAAGTTT
>CAYUAG010000074.1:0-16021 GCA_964442615.1 uncultured bacterium | reverse complement strand
GAATTACCGCTCTTGTCTTTAAATTCTAATTTTAAGTCAATTGCGGAAGAATCATAATTAGTCATCCCTGATAGGTCGGCGCGGTAATAATGGCCAATACCATAAGTACTTGTATCTTCCAGAATCTCAACAAGTTCAATTTCCTGCCATTCCTCAGAATTATAAAGTTTATAATATAGATGAGTCGAATCTGTTTCTATAGGTTGATAAATCCTTTCAATATTTTCTTCTTTTTCAATAAGATCCCAATCAGATGCAGAGAAAGTGAGCATAGCGGATTCATCGGTCTCAACCTTTCCAACTTGCACACCGTCTGCATCGAGAAGTTTGAGAGAAGTTATTTTTGGCGGGTTTGCATCTGCCTGGTTTAAGTCGAAATCTGTTTCTAAGGTTGCAGAACCTCTTACATTTTCTACATAATAATTATTATCAACCACAACACATCGATACTTTCCAGGAGTAACATCTAAAGGTTCTCTGTTGACCAAGCTATCTGATATAATAATATTGTTTTGGTCATCGTAAATCGTGTAACCTGAACGTTTCATGTCTGCCCACCTCTGTTCATTTAGGGATCCATAAAACCAGGGGAACACCGCAATGTTTGATTCACCATACCTATTGTTTCTGTGATAAGCATCTGTATATATAGGTGAGACCCCAAAAGTCATTGTTCCCCCATCTGGGGAGAGAAATATATGCGGTGTTTGTAGAAAAAAGGATCCTATACTATCTCCCACAACAGAAAAACAATCAGTATATATATAAGTATCAAAAAATTCAGCATCTTTGGTATCATTTGCGATTCCACATGTACCAAATACATATTTTTTATGCATATCTTTTGTACTATATATGCTGCCTTCCCATTTGTTAGCGTTAACTTCAGTCTCCATAAACCAAATATCCAATTGAATCACAAAATCATCATCAATAATGTATTTAGTCGTTTCGGTAAATCCAATATCTCGATAATTTGCGTTCGGAGGATACTTAAAGATCAGATTCTGCATGACAAAATCATTGGGATCGTTTATTACATTAATATGATCATGAACACCCTTAATAAGTGGATAGTGAATGACATGCACCTTTCCCTCAAAGCTCAAATCATTTTGATGAAAAGCGTTTAATAAAATCGAAAAGCGATCCGAAGTTTCTGAAATTTTTGCTGAAACATCTACGCCTGAGAATGAATAAGACGATGATGAAAACAAACAAGAATCAGGGAAAATAAACGTATAGGAAGGTTCGATGTCTGTTAATAAATCTCCATTGTAATCCTGTGGTGCCATATTCAGGTCGAAGAGAGCATCTTCATAATCAATATCGACAATCGTAACTCCTTCAATATAAACGTTTTCTTTAATAATTACCTTCATTGGATTTTCATCGCCATTCATCGCGAAGAAATCATATACTCCTTTGGGGGCAATAAATTCAAAAAAATCAAAATAATCACTAAATAGAGGAAATGATATTAAATTTTTATCATTGGCAGCATAAAAAGACGAAGTCGGTTCATTAAAATTTACAATTATTTTTGATGCTTTTACAAAGGCCCAGGGTACATGGATTTGATCATTCATAAACACATGACCTCCATATGCTAAAGAGCCTTGTTCAGGATAGGGAACAATGTCATTGTCTACGGTTAATTCAAAAACAACTTGTTGAGAATCATTGGCAGCAACATTGAAAAAGGCAGGATTTGCAGTTATGTTTATCCCTGATTGAAAGCTATTAAATGATATATTAAAATTTTGTATAGAGCCTGAATGGTTAGCAATCGTAATCGTATCAAAAGTCGTCCACGTTGACAGAGTTACATTATCAAATCCAAAATCTAATTGGGAAGGGAATGCAAATGTGGATATATTGGCTGCATTGACTGCATCGATACGACCCGCGCCCTGTGACATAACCTCTTCATCAATATCAATAGCGGTTGTCATTAAGGCGGATTTAATATGCGCTGGACTCCAATCTGGATGTATCGATTTTAAAAGCGCACATACACCGGCAACATGGGGCGCCGCGGCTGAGGTACCACTTGCTTCATAATATTCTCCATTCAGATTTAATGAAATAATATCTACTCCTGGTGCAACCACTTCCGGTTTGATGGTATATATCTTGGTATTAGGACCTTTTGAACTGAATTCTGCAAGATCATCACTTTTATCTGTTGCACCTACTGTTATAGCCAATCGTGCGGTTCCGGGACTGCCGACCGAATAAAAATTCTCAAATTTGCCATCATTGCCAGCAGCTATACAAAAAACGACTCCTAGTCTCACAGCATTATCCACAGTAATCGACTGGGCATCATCAGGATTTCCTGGGCCACCGAGACTCATATTGACAATATCAACTTTATCGCTAAAATCATCATCATTATTCGGATCAAGGGCCCGTTCTATTCCCTTAATTACATGGTCCTCGGAGCCCCATCCACCTGCATTTAGAACTTTAAATGCCATTAAGAGTGCATGGGGAGCCACACCGAATACGCTGTCACTGTTCGCTGCGACAATTCCCGCAACAAAAGTACCATGCCCCTCATCATCCATGGGATCATCATCATTATTAACAATATCATAACCGCCGATCACTTTATACCCAGGTCCAAAACCACCTCCCAATGCAGGATGGGTATAATCTATTCCGGTATCTATTATTCCGATGACAACACTGTCTCCTTTCGTGCCAAATTGGCTCCAAACTGAATCTGCTCTTATCAAGGACACACTTTCATTGAGATAGGCTTTTACTCTTTTATTTTTATGTATTTTTTTAACATAGTCTAATTTATAAATACTAGAGAGCATGCCAAGCGGCACTTGTATACTTATCCCATTGAAGATTTTATAAAATTTTTGTTTTATTTTTGGAGAAGAAAGGGGTACTTGTAAATGGTCTGAAACCTCTTGATGAATAATTGATAAATCATTAGAAAATTGAGTGAACTGTGCTTCATAAGATGATTTTTTTAAGATCTGAGAATTTGGTTTTCTTTTTTGTAAGAATAATGGTTCATTCTTGAATTCGACAATAATTTCTATCTCTTCTGTTAAATCAACATCGTTACTCTTAACTTGTCCATCACGAGTTATTAATGTATTAACAACATGACCTTTTTTCATTTCTATCTGGTGATTATTTTTTTGTGTTACTTGCTTTCTGAAATCTAGATTATTTTTCAGATAAGGATTTGGCTTTATCTGAGCAAAGTTTAAATTATTTAATAAGATAATCAAACTAATAGTTATAAATTCTTTTTTCATCTTTATACTCCGTTTGATTAAAGTTATGTAAAAAGTTTTAAATTTATTTTAACAACAAACATTTTATTGTTTTCTTAAAATTAACCGCCTTCATTTTTATAAAATAAGTACCAGAGGACAATTCCGATCCATCCCAAACAAATGAATGATACCCTGCTTGTTTTCTACCCTGAAAAATTTCCTTTACCAACTCACCTTTGAGGTTATAAATCTGGATAGTAATTTCAGTTGCTTTTGGCAATCCAATCATTATTGTAGTTTGTGGATTAAAGGGATTGGGGTAGTTCTGATTAAGACAGAAATCATCAGGGATATTGGGATCAAAACCTTCAACTGTTGAACTCTCTAAAACTGTAACAACCACAATTAAAGTATCACTTAATTCCTCATCAGAAGCAATAACAACAAACGAAGTATCCTCTGCATCCACAGGTACATTTCCAACCAGAGCTGAATCATTTGCTTCCAGCCAGGTAGGATACTGATAAAAGGAAAAACTAACTGTATTACCATCTGGATCATTAGCTTCAGCAATGTATTCAAAAGCAGATCCTTCAGTAGTGGTTACAGAATCAGACGAAGTAATCTCAGGAGCATGATTTTCCTCTCCGGAAAACCAGTGCAAAATGGTACCGCCATTCCCCACGGTCCAAAGGTGATTTTCACCCCAGGCACATATACTTTCCAAATCATTGCTTGCATTACTTTGTTCCTGTGTCCAGTTAGTTCCTCCATCTATAGTTTTCACAATACCTCCATCATTACCAGCTGCCCAGCCCCTATTTATATCCGCAAAAATTACAGAGTTTAATTTAAATTCAAGCGAATCAGTTTGTATTCCCCAGCTCTCTCCCCCATTGGTTGTATTGAGTATAATGCCGCTACTAAAATTGTTGCCTCCTACACACCAGCCAGTATCAGCATTAAGGAAAAACACAGATCCCAACCATTCTGTTGTACCACTTACCTGCTCTGACCAGCTGGTTCCTCCATTACTAGTGTACAATATTTTACCATTATTACCACCTGCAATCCAGCCCTTATTGGTATCATAAAAAAAGACTGATTCAAACTGCTGATCTGTTCTACTAAAGGGATTATCCTGGCTTACCCAATTCTCTCCTCCATCCGTGGTTTTTTGAATTAGAGCATTATCACCAACTAACCATCCCATATTTTCATCTACAAAGAAAATCGATTGAGGAGTAGATCGAAAAAAAGTGGTTAGAGGTTTCCATGAATACCCTTCATCCTCACTTTTAAATACAACTCCATTCAGATATGCACCCTCATACATATTACCTGTAGCCCAACCAATATTTTTATTAAAAAAATGAATAGATGTAAATCTAAGTCCATCTACATTGTAATAATAGGAATCCCAGTTTGTCCCCCCATCTGTGGTTTTCATTAATAAGTAATCCTCTCCAACCACCCAGCCTGTATTGGTGTTGATGAAAAACACATCATAAAAGTCATTGGTGGGACCACTAGTCTTTTTTATCCAATTATCCCCACTATCATTAGTTTGATATATATCACTACCAGGTCCGACTACAAAAGCATGGTCAGCATCTGTAGCCCAGATTGATTGATAGTACAAAATAAGTCCACCAGGTGTTTTCTTCTGTTCTTCCCACTGATTACCTCCGTCTAAGGTATGTAATATATACTTACCTACTATCCATCCATTATCCTCATCTGTAAAAAATATAGAACGGGGATTAGTCTCATAAGAGGTCCAAGTCCAGTCGATAGGTTGCCAGGAATTACCTCCGTTTGTTGTTTTCATAGTCAGATCATTCCCTCCGGCTATCCAACCAATATTCTCATTAACAAAATAGACAGAACGCAACTCTATTGCATCACCGTCATAAGCAGGCATTCCTGAATGAGCAGTCCAGCTAGTCCCTCCATTATTAGTACGGAGCAATCTGGCTAGATTCCAATTTCCTCCAGCTGTCCAACCGTTTTGTGCATCATGAAAAAAAACATCATACAAAGTCGCATCAGTATCAGTTGATTGATCTATCCAGGTATTACCCCCGTTTTTAGTTGAAATTATACCCTCAGAGAAAATTAAATCAAATCCAAATTCCTGTTTTCTTCCTACTGCCCATCCTGTACTGTCATCTATAAAATACACTGAATAAAGAGTATAGTCATACTCGGATGGCCAGGTGGAAGGATCTTGAAAATCGAAATTTTCATCCAAAGAATCAATGGGAGTTTCTTGAGTAATCCAGTTCAAACCACCATCTGTGGTTTTTAAAATGGTATTATTGTCACCTACAATCCAACCAATATTTTCATTAATAAAATGAACAGAATTCAGCAGGTTGTCAACACCGCTATCTTGTACCTCCCAGCTTGATCCTGCATCATTGGTTTTCATAATTACTCCACCCTCACCCACTACAATCGCAGTATTAGCATCAAACATATAAACATCTTTTATAGGATTACCCTGAGGTAACGGATTTTGCCATACCCATGTGTTTTGCGAAAAACTTTTAAACAAAGGAAGCACAATAATAAAAATTATTACAAATAATCGTTTCATTTTTCTTTCCTCCTCAATAGTATGTATTTATGTAAATATCTGTAGAATATTTGATAGTAATAATAAATAATTATTATAATAAAACAAAAAACCATGTAGAACTAGTTTGTGTACCATCGAAAAAAGGTACATCATTCGTGTACATTGTCAATCAAATTAATGTATTAAATCTATGTAAAATCCAGGTCACAGGAAATTGTTTTTAAATATCATATGTCTGGGACATCCAACCACATACTTTTTTATATGAATAAAAATAATTGATGTATTAACAAAGAAACTCACTCCACAACCAGGCAGGATGGTAATCCTTCCATAATATAAGTTCCTGATAGATATCAAGAGCAATCAACATCTTTAGTCGGATATGCGGGCATTAATAATCATCATACCCAGCTCCATTCCCACATCTCCTGGATCAATCCACTCACCATCAGTATCAAAACGTTCCACCACTACTAATTTTAATTCAGGTACAATAACTAATGCATGAACCCCAACTCCTGTATGGAAATGCCCAGGATAGCCCACCATCTCAGCTACCAACGAACCCTCCGGGAAAACTTTCCACATATAACCATAACCCAAACCAGAAGTACTATCTTCAATTGAATAAGCTGTTGTGCTTTCAGTAATCCATTCACTGGGTATTATTCGTAAATCCTTCCACATTCCATTTTTTTGGTAAATTACGCCGAATCTTGCCATATCTCTGGCACTCATCCTAAAATGATAAGCTGGATGCATCGATTTTTCTAGCTCATATTGATAATTGCAGTTTTCAATACTGAAATCTTCCATTCCTACAGGATCGGCTATTTTTCTCTTGAATTCTTCGAATATTTTAGTTCCAGTTTCCTGTTCGAAAATGGTACCCAGTGCATTAAAATCCCAATTGTTGTAATAGAAGAATGTGTTGGGTGCATGGCTTCCTCTCTCTGGTCGTGTCTCAATCATAATTGAAGCTTCAGCAGCTGCTTCATGATATACACCAGAGCGGGATTTCAATAAATCACTCACAGTTGCTTGTTTTTCTTCAGAAGTTAGACTGGGAGGGATGTCATCAATATTTAGCTCTTCCAAAGTTGCTTCAAGGTTAATACTGTCCTGCTCAACGTAAATGCCATAGAGTGCACTTAAAAATGGTTTTCTGATAGAATGGCACCAATAATTCTTGGTAATTTCACCCCATAAAAAAAAAACTCTTCCATCATGAAGTGCCATTATGGCAGCGTAACCACTCTGTTCAGCAAATTGTTCTGCTTCAGCTAATTCTTGAGATGAATAACCGACCTCTTCAGGAGTAACATACTTGAGCTGATTATCATCTTTTGCTGATGAAGTTGGATCTTTCGAACAACTAAAAAATATACTAAGGCTCAGCAAAACAATTATGAATGCTGGTCTCACTAAATAATAATTAATGGAGATTTTTATTCTATGCATTTGTTTTCTATATCAGATTTTTGAATGATGCTATAAATATATTAACTTAGGGTGATAATCAGGGGCCATGACCATACTCCCTATTTAACGGAGATGGTTCTGCCCTATAATGACAGAAAATCTATTCTCCTGTATTATAACTTATCATAAATTAATTTTCTATATCAGCTGCCTGGAATTTAATATCATTAAATCCATTCCCTTTTTCATCTGTAAGACGGAAGTAATAGCCCATGTACTCCAACCGATTGCAGATTTTAACAAGAATTCGATTGTTTCCAGTTTTGAGAGATACTTGTATTATGTCATCATCCAGCAGAGCCTCACGATAACGGTTTGAACGCCAGATTTCTTTTCCATTCATCCACACTTTTATGGGATTAGTTGCACCGAAACGAATCCAGGCCTGATGGGTATCCGGGGAAATCACATCCACAACTGCATAGGCAACTGCCCAATCAGAATTGTCAAAATCCTGTGTGAAATCGATAAATCCATCAGAATGACCGTCTTCATGAGTCATCCATCCAATCTTCCTACCCCGACTTTTATAGTTCTTATTCCATTTTAATTCTTTTTCAGGAGGATAAATTCTCAAAAATCCTTTTTTATTATCAAAAGGACCAATCACACGCCAGATAGATTCCTGGGGCATACCAATCTGTTGCCATTCTGCTTTGGCATAATTCAGTTTATTGGAGATGGTGAACAGATCTGCCAATATACCTCTAAATCCCATTTCATAAGATTTAAGGTCGGCTTCTGACATTTTACTGATCAGATAATTATAAAAGAGTATACCTGATTCAGGATGCTGTTTGTAATATTGATTTAAAATATAGAAATGTTTAAAAAAGCCAATATAACCAAAATTTCGGGAAAATTCAAGAAATTGAATGATATAGACATCATTGGCATCACGCCAGACACCTCCCCGCTCTTCGACCTGCCCCATATTCAGTTCCAGCAGAGTTTGCATGAATATGCCTCGAAGTTTAACGATTGTACGTTCAGCCTTTCCAATAATTTGATTGATCACTTCCAGAGTTTTTTCAGGATGAATCCCGTATTGGGTGGAAAGAATGAACAAGGCAGTGATATGGCTCATGGTCTCGTCATGGTAATCAACATTTTCCAGGATATGTTCATAACGTTGTTGTAAAAAAATTTGGAGCCGTTCTTCATTCTTCTGCTTTTTTAGCACTTCTGCAGTTCGGTCAAGGGGACCAGTGAAAAAATTCAATTCTTCCAATGCCTGTTCGAAATTTTTAAGCGCTTTCTCTGTATTATTTAAACGCAAGTCAATCACACCAAGCATGTAATAGATGATCGCTTTTTGAGGTCTGCTGGATACGATGTCAAGATAATCCTGGTAGGTCTTGTAGGCCTTTTTATATTTACCCAGGTCCAGGTAGATCTGACCCAGATGTCCCCAGGATTCTAGGAAGAATTCGTTTTTTTGCAGGGCTTTTTTAAAAAAGGATTCTGCCTCTTTTAACTTACCTTCAATCCAGAGGATTTCTCCCATACTGTCATAAGGATTGGATTCGTCCGGTACAAGCTCTATGTATTTTTTCATGACCTTCTTGGCTTTCTCGAAATTGCCGAGGTAAGCGTTTAAGTAAGCAATCTGGTTCAGTGTGAGCTTATGTTTGGGATCGATCTGCAATACTTTTTTGTATAATTCCAGGGCATCTTCAAATCGGTGATTGCCGTAATAATAATTGGCAAGTTGGTACATGAATTCAGTGTTGCTGGGAAAGTCCTCAAGCATTTGGTTGAATACTTTAGTAACCCTGTCATCATTACCATCAAGCACGGCTTCAAAAAGATCAATCTGGTGTTTTTCTTTCAGCGTTGCTTTCTCCCTAAGTGAGCTAACTTTGCGGAAAGCTTCCATGGCTTTTTGCCCATCATTTAAACTCAAATAAGACATGGCCAGCATGTAATGGGCGGAAACAAAGGTTGAGTCTATTTCAATGGCCTGCTTAAATTCAGTAAAGGCCTCTACGCTCAAAAATTTATTTTTATACTCTATACCGGCAGTATAATGCTGCCAGGCAGGGATGGATTCTGTAGAAAAGTCTGCAAGCCTTTTGTAGTCTTCCCGTCCCTTTGCAGAAACCTGCAGGTCATTTTTAAGTTTCTGGGTAAGCTGATCAACCATGGCAAAGAGGTTTTCCATACCTGGTCCCTCCACACTTTCTTTGCTCAGGACCATACCCTGTCTGGGTTCCTGAAGGCTCACGTTTATTTGCAGGCTGTCTCCGGTCTTGGTGATATTCCCAGTCAGGATTGTTTCCACATTGGCTTCTTTGGCAAACAGGGCTGCCATATCCAGATCCATGTTTTCAGTAGAGGCGTCCGTACCGATACGTTCAGCAATTTCGTATAGACGGTCCGTTCCCAAAACTGAAAGTGAGTGGTACTGGCTCAATGCTCGGATAAACATTTCTGTCAATCCTTTTTGCAGCCACTCCAAATTTTGATCGCCAGTCTTATTTTGAAAAAAGAAAACGGCTAGAGATCGACGCTGCTGTTCCTCCAGATAAATGGTAGTGGAAAGCTGGGCATCATTTTCTCCCTCAAAGGAATCATCAGAAAGTTGAATTTTCCGATGATCATTGGAACGATTGCAGAAAAAAAACAGAAGCCATACAAAAATCAAAATATATTTCAACTTGGGTTGCATAGACATGATCCTTTCAATTTTTTTATGTAGTCGGGTAATACATTAATTATACGATTTTTGATAGGGTATTGTTCCCACTAAATTTCAATGTTTATAATGCTTTAACTGTAATCAAAGTGATGTCGTCATGGGGGGCAGCGTTGGAGATGAAGTTTGTAATACCATTGAGTAATTTTTTATTTATTGAGGCTGAATCGGATTCATCAGAATCGCTGAAGAGACTTATGAGCCGATCTTCACCAAATTCCTCCATAGCTTGGTTGCGTGCTTCGAAAGCACCATCGGTGTAAAACAGGAGTCGGTCACCAGACTGGAGTTGAATTCGTTCTTCTTCAATGGTCTGGTCAAAAACCGGTCCTTCCTCCAGACCCAGACCAATACCTTTGGGAGCCCGATAATCCACTTTAAAATCTCCAGCTTTTTGGAAAATCAAGCCGTTGTGTCCAGCGCGGGAAAAAGTACAGGTTCTGGTTTTGTGATTAAGTACCCCATAGATCATGGTTACAAAAATCTTGCGGTCCATCTGGCCCCAGAAAAGATGGTTGAGTTCAGATAATACTGATTTGGGTGACTGGATGTTCTGAGTAAGTGAGAGCATGAGTCCTTTGACCACTGCCATGTAAAAAGCAGCAGAGGTACCTTTACCAGTGACATCCGCAATGACAATACCGATTTTATCCGATCCAATTTTAAAAAAATCAAAATAATCACCACCAACTTCGGCTGCAGGCAAACAGCATCCGTCGATATCTAGTCCCTCCACAACCGGTTTTGTGTTGGGCAAAAGACTTTTCTGAATGGTTTGGGCAATTTCCAGTTCGCGTTTTAGCCTCTCTTTTTCGGTGAGCTCTTCCAAGAGGAGTGCGTTCTCTATAGCCATGACTCCCTGACTAATCAGGGTAGTCAGGAAGGCCAATTCTTTATCATCATAAAAAACACCTTCTGGTGGTTCAAATATGAAAAGACCCAGGCAGTAGTCCTGTCTAAGCATGGGCGCAACCAGAGCAGTATCGGACCAATCGGATTGAGACCGAAGGTGTTTATAAAAATTCGGGTAGATGCTCAACGATCCCAGGGTTCGCGGTACCGGATTCCCTTTAATATCCTTTAAAAAGTTACTCTCACACGGCACAGCAGGTTCCTGAGAATCTGTCATGGTATCCACATCTACTAAAAAGAAATCACTGCCGCGGGTTTGATCACGTAGTAAAAGTAACCCCTTTTTCGCCTGAAAGGCATAAGTGATGCGATCCCTGATCATACTTGAGACAGTACGCAATTCCAGTTTAGTACCGAGTTCTCGGGTGAAGTCCTCGATTACTTTCTTTTCTCGTAGACCATGTGCCATGAAATTGAAGGTTTGGGCCATGGTACCGATTTCATCCTTGGAGCTGCTTTCGATTTCCTGATCCAGGTCACCCTGGATGATGCGACTCATGGCTGCAGTGAGTTTGCTGAGCGGCTTGACGATCCGGTTGCTGATGTAGAAAGCAATCCAGATACCGAGCAGGGTGAAGATCAATCCCAATACCAGATTGCGAGTGAGATTGGTCTGGAGTGCGTCATTAAGAGCAACCAGGGAAAATCCAACTTTCACTGTACCGGAGTGACGGCTGCCAAGCATGATGTTAACGGATTTAGACTCCAGATCACGCTGACTCGATTCTGTCACTTGGCGCGCGATAAGACGCCGGACCATGAATTCTAATTGTGTTTCTGTAGGTGGGATGATTTCATCCATCTGTATCCACTCTGTATTGATAACATAAGAGCGGAGGTTGCCCTGATCGTCCTCAATGGCTATGTACACAATATCTGGATTCAAGCGTAGCTGGTTTTCAATGTAGTTCTGGTAGATACTCCAGTCCTGGGTTTCAACAGAACGGATGGTGGCAATGTTTCTGGCCAGGCGCTCCATGCGGAGTTGGACTTCGTTGATGGCGATTTTTTGCTGGCGGATGGTAAAAATATAGGTTACAATGGCCATCATTACCAGCACCATAAATACAAAGGCGAAGGTGATTTTGAGCTTTAGAGAAATTTTAAGGTGAAAGTTCAACATACTGTTACCTATTAATCAATACCTCCCACACGTTTCATCTCAATTCTAGTTCTATTTCGGATTAAGTTTTAATCTATTCAGTAAACAGTATCATGTCTAAAATATAGTCAATTATAACCAAATATAAAAAAAAACTGAAAAAATTCATTTATTTTGTCAAGGTCTTACATCTTTAATATATACATCATACTATATTTATTCTTTAATATATTTGACTAAAAGAGGCAAAATTTCATCTCATGGATTCCCAGTCAAAGACTGGAAGCCAGAATAGAATCCAAATAGTCAAATCGTCAATCCTTGATAAGACGGACAGAATACCCCACCTGCTTAAAGTCATGGAAACGGGACACATCTGAATAGTAATGGTACAGAGTTCGGAGCCAGGCCTTATGATTACCGTACTCGGATGACAACCAGAAGAAGGCGGAGCAGCCGAGAAGGTCAAAGGTACCATAACTGATTCGGTAACCGCCAGGAATGGAGGTAAAACCGCTTTCATTGGTGGCACCGGTGTTGGGGCTAATCCAATGATTCATGCCAGTTTCCTTGAGTTTTCCGCCTTTATCTGTGTTACGCCATCCGTAAGCATTTGCTTCTGACTGACTCATACCCAGATGCATCTCCAGTTCTTTCCACTCCTCATCTGTAGGCACATGCCAGCCTTGGGGTGCAATGTTTCGGCTGTCGCCTACTGCATACCAGTTGTACAGGTAACCGTAAACATCTGAATGGCTTTTATCATTTTCGTAAACGCAATAAGCTCCGGTAATAAGGCATACCCATTCCGTATTATCCGTCACATTCGGGATTGCATCCCCATTTCGGTAATGTGTAACCTTCAGATTCTCCGCCATCCACCACTGGTTACCGATCTTCACGGTTCGGTACAGGTTGCCGTCAATGTCCGTGACTGTCCGGTTAACAGTGATATCAATGATTATGCTGGCCAATATTTCTAGATCCTGTTGTTCATAGCTTGCAATGTTATCTCCGGTTACTGTCAGCATATATTGATTAGAGAGTTGTTTCTGTAATTCCGAATTACTGGAATGCTTCGGACAGAATGAGGGGGATGCGGGCGTATTTATCCTGCCCTGATGACCGTCTATCAGCAGCATTTTCCTGTTTACCCGCTTCTCTCCTGCTTTCATTGAGTAGATATACAATCCGGCAGGTACACCCAAGCCCATATTATTGGTTCCGTTCCAGATTACCTGTCCTGATGTGCTCCGCAAACCGTCAAACAGTGTCTTTACTTTCTGTCCCAGTACATTGTAGATTTCAATACTGATATGAGTGGACTGTGATAATTCATAGCCGATAACTGTGGACGGATTGAAGGGATTGGGATAGTTCTGCAAAAGTCGAAAAATACAGGGTTTAACAGAAGGATTATCATCAACAAAGGTCTGAGTGATCTCTATTGAGTAGTACCCCAGTTCATCTGTGTAAGTGCTGAAGGTGCGGTTGGTGTCTGCCTGGTCGGTAAGAGTCACCAGCGCGCCTGCCACTGGTTCGGCGCCGTTTCCCAAATATTCTGTGCCGTTGTCTGTTACTGTACCCTGAAGTACAGTTTGGGTAAAGCTAGATTGAGACAGAAATAGTAAAATTAATACAAAAAGACTGAAGGATTTTGCATTAAACATATTTTCTCCTACTGATTATGGTGATTGATATTATAGACTATAATAAATGTTTAAGTTAATGTCAAGTATTGTTCACAATTTCGTCATCGGAAACTCAAATTTGTTTTAAGCGACTAATCTTTTTTGTTTTTTGAAAACGGCACCCATTTCTAAGATGGACTCTTGTGAGAAGTAGGATTTCCCGGTTATCCAGTCCTCAGTGTATTCCAGCATGTAACAGGTCACGAGCCGAATATAAGCGTCTCTGCTGGGAAAGATACCGACAACCCTGGTTCTCTGCGACGGACTTCCCGGTTAAGTCTCTCAAGGCTGTTAGTCAAGCTGATCTTCCCTTTGTCAAAGAACGGGAAATGGTAGAACTGTAGGCTGTCTTCCAGTCCTTCCAATAGGCACTCAATGGCTTCAGGATACCGGTCTTGATACTCCTTCGATCAAAAAGGAGGCGAACCGGCGTGCACTCTCTAAATCAGGCTGCAGCTATATCTGTTTGAATTTTTCAGCAAAACGTTTCTTTTCTCGATGAGGAATGTGCGCCAGAAGGTCTCTCATAAAGTGACTTGCACCGTTGCCACTGGAGGAAAACTTACCCAGAAAACTCTTTTTTACGGCTCCTGAATGCCTTTATGGGCGTCTGAAATGACCAGCCAGACCTCCGCAGCCCTCTGGCTTTCAGGTCGTCCATGATAGCTCTCCAGCTGGCTTCAGATTCGTCGAGCATAGGTTCTATGGCTAAAATATATCCCGTTTTCCTGCTTGATTCAGGCCTTGAACGACCAAAACAGCGGATGAGATGACGCGTCCGTCCTGCCGGATTTTCTGGTAAAGTGCATCCACCCAAATCACCGGGTAAACCGATTCAAGACGCCGATTCCGCCATTGATTAACTTCCTGGCTTAAGCCTTTGGTGATCTCTGAAACCTGGGAGGCAGACATCCCCACAATTCCCAGGCCCTTGGCTAATCGTTCGACTTTACGAGTGGAGACGCCGTTGATATAGGCTTCCCGGATCAGATTGATCAGAGCACTTTCGGACCGTTTCTTCTCCTCAAAAAAGAAGGGAATATAGCCTCCGTTTCTCAGCTTCGGTACTAAGAGATAACAGGTGCCAACCCGGGTGTCAAACCGTCTGGGACGATAGCCGGAAAAATATGTTTTCCGTTCTTTACAATGCTTGTTTTTTTCTGAACCAACAAGAGCTTCTGACTCGGCTCGCATAAACTCAGATAATAGCCATTTCAGCATTTCAAAAAGAGGATCATCAGAAAATAAAAAATCTGCTACCTTTTGATTGAAATAATTTGTAACTTGCTTCGGCAAGGTCATCTGTAATCTCCTTTCATAGTTTTTGTGAACTATTAGAGTTTACGATGACCTTTGCTAATTTCAAAGAACTAAATTGCGAACTTTAATATACGTAATGGATGCATACCTTCTGTAGAGAATGAACCGAAAAAATGATCTATAATTAATTCTTTTATGTAAAGGCTTACTTGGTTCAATAAAACATAACCAGCTTGAACCCACTCATCTGAATCCCAGCTATTTTCAGGTGTTAATTGACAATGACAGTATTTGCTTAGTTTGTGCCAAAAATTTTGGAGTTTGCCAACATCAGGTATACTTAATGTTAATTGTAATCCCGAGAATTCTGAGACAATACTATTAAAAGTTAATACTTTTGCTAAACTTCTTTTTGAGCCACCAGCTAATTCATGAACTAATTGAACTAAACTTTTAAAATTTTTAATATTTTCTATATTCTCATTTGTAATATTTTCAAATTGCATAAGAATAAATAACTCAAGTACAATCCGTTCTATCGAACAACGAAATTCAAATGCTGCATATACTAACGGTGTATGTAGTTTTTTATTTTCACCAAGTTCCATCCAAGTTTTTGCTGAATTATAATGGTATATGGAATCTAATTTTCTGTCTTCATTTATTACGTTATCTAAAGACATTTAGAATTACTCTTTTTAACCAGTTAACGGCAAAAATAACCTGCTGGAACTTGCGGCGCTCGGTAGGTTGGTATTTGAAGATACGATTTGCGTAGCACCGACCGTTCGGATTCACTCATCGCTATTTCAGTCAGGTTGTTTTTTATGGCATACACTACTTTAGAATTATCTTAGAATAAATAACCACCTGTATTCTTAAAAAAAACTATTATTTGAATTCAGATAGAATACGCTCAAGTAATTGATTAAATCTTTCCGGATCTGCCATTTGCATTTCGTGTCCGACTCCCTCCATGATGATGGCATCAAAAGAAGAAGCATACCGACGCGCAGCTTCTACGTTTGTGGGAATTGCATC
>CAYUAG010000073.1:0-19675 GCA_964442615.1 uncultured bacterium | reverse complement strand
CAGTTATTTTCTACATTCATAATTCGATTTCAATTATTTTCATAATAGTAATTTTGAGTTAAAAAATTTTAAAAAAAAAACTTGACATTTAAATATTATTTTGTAAATTTTACCATGATTTTAGCAGTCTTCATCAAAGAGTGCTAATTATAAATTTAAAAAATTATAATTATAATTATTAGGAGGAAGGTAAATGAAAATTAAACCATTAGCAGATAGGGTTGTTATTCAACCCGCTCCTGCAGAGGAAAAAGTAAAGGGTGGTATTATTATTCCGGATACAGCTAAGGAAAAGCCTCAAAAAGGTAAAGTTGTTGCTGTAGGTCCTGGAATAGCTTCTGATACCGGTGAGGTTATTTCCATGTCAGTTAAAAAAGGGGATTCAGTTCTTTATGGAAAATATTCCGGAACGGAAGTTAATATTGATGATAAGGAATACCTTATTGTCAAAGAAAGTGACATTCTTGCAATAATTGAATAAACATAAGGAGGATAGATAACAATGGCAAAGATAATAGAATTTGGTGCTGAAGCCAGGCAAGCTCTTAAAAAGGGCGTTGATAAACTGGCTGGTACCGTAAAGGTAACATTAGGTCCCAAAGGGCGTAATGTTGTTATTGAGAAAAAATTTGGTGCTCAGACAGTAACCAAAGACGGAGTTACGGTTGCTAAAGAGATTGAACTGGAAGATCCTTTTGAAAATATGGGAGCTCAGATGGTTAAAGAGGTTGCATCTAAAACCAGTGATATTGCAGGGGATGGTACTACTACTGCTACTGTGTTAGCTCAAAAGATTTTTAGTGAGGGTTTGAAAAATGTTACAGCTGGTGCTAATCCTATGGATTTAAAAAGAGGAATTGATGAAGCTGTAAAAAAAGTAGTGGCAGAAATTGAAAAAATGAGTAAAACAGTATCAGGTCAAAAAGAGATTTCTCAAGTAGGAGCAGTTTCTGCAAACAATGATTTCACCATAGGTGAATTGATTGCAAATGCAATGGAAAAAGTTGGAAAAGATGGTGTCATTACTGTGGAAGAATCAAAAACTATTGAAACTACTATGGATGTTGTGGAAGGGATGCAATTTGACCGGGGATATATTTCACCTTATTTTGTAACAGATGCTGATACTATGGAAGCTGTTCTGGATGATCCTCTTATCCTGATCCATGACAAGAAAATCAGTGCAATGAAAGATTTACTTCCCATACTGGAAAAAGTCTCTCAGATGGGTAAAGCTCTTCTAATTATTGCGGAAGATGTTGAAGGGGAAGCGCTTGCAACTTTAGCTGTAAATAAACTCAAAGGTACTTTGAAAGCTGCTGCGGTTAAGGCTCCAGGATTTGGTGATCGTAGAAAAGCAATGCTTGAAGATATTGCAGTTCTAACAAAAGGACAAGTTATTGCAGAGGAAGCTGGTTTTAAGTTAGAAAATGCTACCATAGAAGATATGGGCACTGCAAAGCGAATAAGAATTGATAAAGATAATACTACAATTGTAGAAGGCGCTGGAGAGTCAAAAGATATTCAGGATAGAATAAATCAGATAAAGAATCAGATTGAGGGTACAACTTCGGATTATGATAGAGAGAAACTTCAGGAAAGAGTTGCAAAGCTTTCCGGTGGAGTTGCTATACTCAATGTTGGAGCAGCAACTGAAATTGAAATGAAAGAAAAGAAGGCTAGAGTGGAAGATGCACTTCATGCAACCCGGGCAGCAGTTGAGGAAGGTATAGTTGCTGGTGGAGGAATACCTTTACTTCGTTCAATCTCTGCACTTGAGGAGCTGAAACTTAAAGGTGACCAACAGGTTGGAGTTGAGATCGTAAAAAAAGCATTGGAAGAACCTGCAAGACAGATTGTTAATAATACTGGTCAGGAAGGTTCACTTGTTATACAAAAATTGAAAGAAAAAAGTGCAGAAATCGGATTTAATGCTCAGACCGAGCAGTATGAAGATTTGATGAAGTCTGGAGTTATTGATCCTACCAAGGTTGTCAGGACTGCTCTTGAAAATGCAGCAAGTGTTTCCAGTTTAATGCTGACAACAGAAGCTATAGTTGCTGATAAGCCTGAAGAAGATAAAGGTACTCCAGGAATGCCACCTGGTGGAATGGGTGGTATGGGAGGCGGTATGTATTAATATTAAATTAGATTTATGATTTATGATTTAATATTACTTTACTGTCCCTAAAAATATGTCAAATATTTATTACCAATGTAATTATTACTATATGTCCTAGTATGTTTGTGCCCGGCATTTTGAAAATGTCGGGCATTTTTTTATTTATTAATTACTGTATGCTTTAAGGTATATTCTTTTTATACTATTTTATTAAGAGGTATTGTATGGATCAATTTTTATTTAGTTTCATGGGACAGGAAAACAATCAATCCGGTACAGTAAATAGGGAGAATATCTCTGATGAGTTCACATGGGATTTAACAGATATCTATACATCTGATAAAGAATGGAAAAATGCAAAAGAGAAATGGACTGGAAAAATCAGGGAAGTAACAAAATTCAAAGGCAAATTATCTTTTTCGGCTGATTTTCTTCTGGAGTGTGTTGAATTTCGAAGTTTTATGCAAGAGGAATTTTCCCGGCTTTACAGTTATGCCCACATGAAATCTGATGAGGATATTCGAAAATCTGAATACATTGAGAAAAAACAGGAATTGGAGCAGCTTTATACCGAGTATGCAACCAAATTTTCCTTTTTTGAACCAGAGATAACCGCTATTGACAAAGGATTAATTGACAGATTTATTCAGGAAAAGGATGAGTTGAAAAAGTTTACTTTTCTTTTCCATGATATCATCCGGAGAAAGAAATTTATGCTTTCAGAAAAAGAAGAGAAAATTCTTACCAGAGCAGAAATGATTGCTGAGGGGCCTCATGCAGTATTTTCCATCTTTAGCAATGCTGAGTTTGATTATCCAGAAATAGAGCTTAGTGATGGGAGCAAAGTGAGGCTTGATCAGGCTGGATTTGCAAAATATAGAGCT
Source organism: uncultured bacterium (assembly GCA_964442615.1). Classification (GTDB taxonomy): domain Bacteria; phylum Zhuqueibacterota; class QNDG01; order QNDG01; family CAYUAG01; genus CAYUAG01. The sequence continues at coordinate 16,669 of CAYUAG010000073.1, read as the reverse complement.
TTACCAAATCGCCAGGATCGGGAGAAGGTATTTTATGAATTTTTTACAAGTCTGGAGAAATTTAAGGGAACATTTGGTGTTCAGTTGTATACTCAGGTAAAAAAGGATATTTTTTATGCTCAGTCCAGAGGGTATAGTTCATCTCTACAAAGAGCACTTTATCCTGATAATATCCCTGTTAAAGTATATCATACCTTGATTGATAATGTAAATAATAATTTAAACGTGTTTTACCGCTATTTAAAGCTTAAGAGACGGATGTTGGGTGTAGATATCCTAAAATATTCAGATTTGTATGCTCCAGTAGTTAAGGATATTGAACTTGAATATAGTATTACCAAGGCCTGGGATTTAATTATTGAGGCAGTGAAGATTCTTGGAGATGAATATGTTAAGGTAATTGAACATGCCCGAAAAAACAGGTGGATAGATGTCTATCCCTTTATTGGAAAGCGTTCAGGTGCTTATAGTAATGGTAATGTATATGATGTTCATCCTTATATTCTGCTCAATTATAATAACCAGTACAAAGATGTCAGTACCTTAGCACATGAGTTAGGCCATACTATGCATAGTTATTTTTCCAATACAACTCAACCTTATCCAACTGCTGATTATGCCGTCTTTGTAGCAGAAGTGGCTTCTACCCTAAATGAGATTTTGCTGAAGGAGGAGATGATACATACAATTGAGGATAACAGTATTAGACTTTCTCTTCTAATGGAGTATCTTGACAGTATCAAAGGAACAGTTTTTCGTCAAACCCAGTTTGCAGAGTTTGAACAGGATATTCATGAACAAGTGGAAAAAGGTACTTCCTTAACAGGTGATAGTTTAACCAGGATGTATGAAAATATTTTAAAAAAATATTATGGACATGAGAAGGATATCTGTTTAATTGAAAAGCCGGTAACAGTTGAATGGGTCCATGTTCCCCATTTCTATTATAATTACTATGTCTATCAATACGCTACTTCATTTACTGCTTCTACGGCTCTGGCTGAAAAGATTCGTAATAAAGAGGAGGGAAGTCTTGATAAATATATAAGCTTTTTAAAAGCCGGCGGTTCTGATTATCCCATAAACCTTCTTAAGAAAGCAGGGGTGGATATGATTTCTTCCGAACCGTTTGATTTGACCATGAGTGCTATGAATCGTACTATGGATGAGATTGAGGGGATGTTGGATTAGTTATGATTCAAAAAAAAATCTAAAATTTTTCTGTGTCTTTAAAGAAATCACTTATGAATTTTATCTTGCCTTTTTCAATTTCCAGAATTGTCACACCTTGGTTTTCATAGGGTTTGTTTTTTCTGTTCATACCCCGATTAGTCCAATGTACAGCTGCCTGGTTTTTTTGGATAATCATTCTCTTAATAGTAAAGGTTAATTCCGGATACTGTTTGAATAGTATGGTAAGGAACCTAATGATTCATTCCTTTCCTATTAGGAGTTGAGTCTTAGGGAAGTAGAATTCGACATTATCTGTTAACATGCTGCTGAGTTTATCAAGATTTCTGTTATTCATAATCTCAAAAAAAGTTTTGATGGTTGCTTTATTCATTTTTTTTACTCCTGGTAAACTTTTTTTAATTTTATTTATTTTCATTATTATTATCGGGATCGTTAAAGGAATTGTTATAAGTAATCCTTGAAAAAAATCTCACTAAATCCCTTTTGGATCAAGTTCGGGACAAGCTTTTAAAAAAGAGGTATTCTAGGATGAATCCTTTTCTTAAAATATTCCTATACTGTAAATAAAAACAATTTTTTTACTAAAGCTCCCTTTTGTAAAGAGTTTGTCCTGATAGAGTTCGAAGGAGGATTTGGAGGATTTAATACCATACATATCGAGTTTATCCTGATCTCATTTAATATATCTCATTGACTATGATTCTGTCGTTAAATTTCGCTCTGCAGGGGCTCCGGCCTCTGCGGAACAAGAAGAATACTGTTTTTATTAGATTTGTCAGTCTTCGACAAGCTCAGACTGACAAAATAATGACTCTTGGAACAACTCCTTGATTGTACTAGGATTCATACCCTGGAACGGAAAATAGAGAGCACTTAGCCCTCAGGAAAAACTAGTTTCTTATCTATAGGGCCGCAGCCCCTTTGCATATTGCATCCTGGGGTATGAACCTCAGGACGATCAACGATATCGAGATTAACACAGAACTAAGTTACCTTTTTCAAATAAATAATATTTACAGATATAAACCAATTAATTATTCTTCAATTTGGATTTTACACTTCGGATTTTATCATCCATAGTCTGACTGCGGTCAGTTCTGGTGCCTACTCGTAGGGTGGTAGAAATTCTGGGAGCACCCATTTGATGTATAGTTTCATGGCATTTTTTGATAGCAGAAAAGGCTATATCCCATTCTCCTTCGATATTGGTACCATAAGCATGGAGTTTAATTTTTAAACCTGCTTCTTTTAAAATCCCTTCACAGGCAGCAACATACTTGGATACCGATACTCCCACACCCATTGGCACCACACAGAGATCTAGTATTACTTTCATAATATGCTCCTATTGTTTTTTTTTAAATATACAACAAGAACATGTAAAAGAAAATAAAGTTACTTTTTAAAGCTAAACTTTCTGGGTGAAACAATGATTTGATATTAACCGTATTTTAGTGTACATTAAGTTTCAAAATTAGTTAAATAAAAAAAATAATAATATGAAAAATAATAAATTTCAATTTTGTAAAAGTATTTTTTTTCAGGGTAGTATAATTTTAATCGTTCTTGCCTTAAACATTGAAGGTTACGGTCAGAAACTGGTGCGGGATACCTTAACAATTTCATTAATGCAAAAAAAACAGGTACGATTGTTACAAGTTCCCATTACTATTCATGACAAAAGAGAAGTGCAAAAAAGATTTATTGGTAAGGATGAAACCACTCATTATATGTTTATTCCTGTTGATCAATTGATTTATACAAAAAAATCCTTACCCCTAGAGATTCTTAGTAAGACCAGACTTGATTCAAATAACCAGTCAAATGTGCAGTTGGATTTGAATATTCATTATTTCTGGGTTTCAGAAAAATTAAGCAGTTTGTTTTATCCTCATTATCAGCTCAATGCAATATTTTCTGTGTACAAGAATACAAAGTTACAGGAACCTGTATACCTAGGGGATTTGGTATATGATACCTACTCCTATAAATCTTTTTTGGGGAGTAATAAAAGAAAAGGCTATTCCAAGGTTTTTACTAAATGGCACACACAGTTTGTTGATGACATAAATAAGATTAAAAAAGATAACTCACTTCAAGATAAAAATTCTTTTATGAATTTTCGAAAAAATGATTGGAACCAGAATCCTTTAAATATGTTGATTGGATGTGATTTTATTTATGGATCTGATTTTTACCTAACAGATATTCAAGTTTTTTTTTCTAATCGAGAAGCAGGAAGTTGTTTCCGAAGCGGGGGCTTTAATCTCAGATATCGAAATATGAATAGATATGAAACTATAGAAATAGGTTTGTCCATTGACAGATTATTTTACAGATTAAATCCAAAATTTTTATTTATAATGAAATCAAATGTAATGCTTGGAATCAACCGCTGGAAAGATATGAAAACTGCTGATCATACTATCTATGATATTCTCACTGGTGATGTTTCATTAAGTCAGTCTATTCACTATAATCCAATTGACAGAGCATCTTTTATCATTGGTGCGGGAATGTATGAAGAGATAATTTATAATTATGCAGAAGATGTCAAATTTAACCTGGCATTAATTATGAATATAGGTATTAAACTATGAAAAAAAGCATGCTTAGGCTATTACTATTTTTATCTTTTACATTACCAGTTTTTGCCCAAAATTTAACTATTTCAGGTTATGTCATAGATAATAAATCAGAAGAAACCTTGATAGGTGCTAATGTACTAGTTATAGGGACCAACCAGGGAGCTGCAACTGATATGAATGGATTTTTTCGTATAACTGGAATTAGTCCTGGTTATTTTAAACTGCGCATAACTTACATTGGATACAAGGAAAAAATTATTGAAGTAACACTTTTTTCAAAAAGTGTTATTCTTGATGATATTGCCTTAGAGCCAAAAGCAATTGAACTTGAAACTCTGGTAGTAAAAGGTAAAGCTTCAGAAGTCATGGATCATGAAATTGAAACAAGTTATAGGGATATAACACCCAAAGCCATACAGAGAATACCTGCTATAAACGGGGATTTATTTAAAGCCTTAAAGTATCTTCCTGGAATTGAAAGTATTGATCCTTTAACACCGCTTTACTCGGTTCGGGGAGGTGATCCAGGAGGAAACCTCATACTTTTAGATGGAGTTACAATTTATAATCCCTATCACTGTGTATCATCAACCAGTTTGTTTAATCCCTATGCAATAAAAGACGTTAATATGATGGTTGGGGGTTTTGGTGCTGAATATGGAGGGCGCACTTCATCTGTTCTCTACATTTCTACCCGGGAAGGCAACAGTAAAGAATTTCATGGAGAAATTGAGCCTGGATTAACCAGTTCTAGAATGGTGGTTGAATTTCCTTTCAGTAAAAATGCAACCATGATGATTTCTGTTCGGGGATATTATGATTTAGTAACCCAATTTCTTCTATACTCACCTGCCTATCTTTTTGATACCAATATTTCAATCAACTGGAAGATAAATAAAAGAAATAGATTGAGTGTAAGATATTTCAACTCTTATGATTATAATAATCTTAATTTCTCGGAGTTTTATACCTACTTATCCAATACTTTTGAAGAAGAAATGTTCGAGAATTATGATCTTACTTATAAAAATCGCTGGTCAAATCAGGCGGTAACTGGAATTCTTAAAAGTGTTATTAATCCTCGAGTGTATTTAAAAACCCAGGTGTCAGGCTCTTTTTTTTTCTCCAATAATATTTCAAAATTTGATTTTGAATACTTTGATGAGGAAAATGATAAGAATTATAAACTATTTTACCGAACAGATATAAGTAATAAAATCAGAGATCTAAGTGTAAAGTTGATTCTGAGTGCAAAGTTGAACTCCTCTAATACTGTTCTCCTAGGTACAGAGTACAGTAATTACTATTTTGGTAATGATTTAAAAATCAACTATTTTTCTGAAGGTGAGGCAGTTAGAGAACCGCATCTTTTTGCTCATTTCATTCAAGATAAGATAAAATATGGAAACTTTATGCTCCGTGCAGGTATAAGAGTGTCAAAATTTGGTTCTAGTGATAAATGGTATACTGAACCACGCATAAACGGTTCATATGAATTACCCTATGGAGTCAAGTTTAAATTTGCCTGGGGACGATACTATCAATTCATACCAAGCATTAATTCTCAGGAGTATGAATTGAGTCAGTTTCTGGATTACTATTATCCTCTGCAGGATAAGGATCCCTGTACATCCATTCATCAGATTGTAGGATTCGATAAATCATTTTTTAATAATATGATGTTCTCTTTTGATGTTTATTATAAAGATATAAAAAAAGTATATACTTTTGATTATAATCTCAGTGAATCGGAAATTTATGGATTTAGTGATAAAATTAAGGCTGGAGCCGGCAAGTCATATGGCATTGAAATGTTATGGAAGGGTTCCTGGAGGAATTTTTCCGGCTGGGTAAGTTATGGTATAGGGAGAACAACCCGTAGCTACCCTCATATCATGAATGAAAAATCATTCCTCTATGATTATGACCGAACTCATAGATTTAAAGCTATGATAACACATCAGATTAATCCTTTACTTTCTTACACAGGTACTCTGCGTATACTTTCCGGAGTTCCCAAAACTATCGAATCCATGATAAAATCATATTATTACTATGATCATGATTCAAATGATTATTCATCTTTCCCTATTTTTGTTACTGAGAGCAAAAATAATGCTCGTTTACCTCTTTATATTCGTTTGGATCTGGGGATTAAAAAGAGACTTACAACCGGATTTGGGGCAGAATTAGCACAATTTTTGGGGGCAGATAAATCTTATTTAAATGTAACCTTTGGCAATTTACTCTTTTTCTGGAGAAATGTAATCTGGTATTTTCCCATTAGTGAGAAAAAATTGTACGGATTTGGAATGAATTATTTGCCCAGTTTTAATATGGGATATACTGTAAAATTTTGATTCAGCGGTGAATTGATAGTATTAAAAGTTTTATGAAAAAGGAATGAAAAAGTAAAACCACAAAGTTCACGAAGATATAGATAGTGTTTTTAAATAATTTTGACATTACCAATAAATTAATAGGAATAAATAAATGAAAATTGATAATAATATGAATTTAATGAATTCTGTGAGAAGTGTACTATTTATGATATTTTTTCTTAGCTGTTTGATGTGGTGTAATTGTGAAAAACTATTCACCGGATTTGGACCTCAGCCATCCTATATTGATACCCCGGAATATGAAGAAAAATTAAACATTTTAGGAGTCCTTCGTCCTGACTCTCTTCAGGGAAGATCTCAGAGTTTTGTTCATGTTGAAAAGGCAATATCAATTTATGATGTAGATGATTCACTTGACATACAGGATGTAGAAGTTACTATATTTGAATTAGAAGAGAATATACCGGTTGATACTATTCAGCTTGTGTATTCTGATTTTAATGGTTTTTATGACAAAGAAGAATATAGGGATAGTACTTTCTTCCCGCACGCTAATACAACCTACCTTGTTAGGTGTAAAAAGGAGGGATTTCCTGAGCTTCTGGGTAGAACTACTGTACCTTCAAAACCAGAGATCATACCTGGAACAGTTTTATATGCAGATAATAATCTATCCTTTGCAATACAACCTGATTCTCTGGCCTCTCTCTATTATATTTATTTAGAAGTTGGTGGGACTGTTTTTTTCAGGCAGTTTATAAAACAAGAAAATGAAAATATAAATGTAGAATTTCAATTAAAAGATAGTAACACTGTACATACTGCCACTGTCACTATTATTACCTATGATTATCAATTGTCTGAATATATTACCTATAATATTAATGTTAAACCTAATACTTTCAGGGAAAATTACAGTACAGTTGAAAAAGGTTATGGTTGTTTTGGAAGTTTAAATATTACTGAGGAAGATATATATTTTTGATTTTTAGGATGTACACACTAAACTGTGAAAATTTATTTTATCCTTTATTGACTCATAGGAATAGTTGTTATAGACACTTATTACTGATTTAATAAATTAACTCATAAACCGAAAAATAATAGACCACAGTTCGGTGAGATTTCAGCTTTTGGTTAGCTAAATATAATATTAAAATTTTATTACCTTTAGAATTCCTTTATAAGCTCTTCTCTGGCATTATTAAGAGCATCAACTAGAATAAATATATCATTCTTTTTAGTCTTATAATTGTTAATACAAGCTCTAATTACAGGGCAGTTTTTTGAGAGATAGGCAATAGAAATCCATGCTTTTCCTGAGGTTACCACTTTTTCTACTAGAGCTTCAAGGAATTTTTTTGACCTTCCCTCAGAGTGTATTTTATCTATGAAACAGACAAGAGGTAGAAATGTCTGATTGATGACTTCCCATCCTGAAGACTTGAGTTCCTGGCGCAGTAGATCTCCTAAACCAACTTGGCGTTTAATCTCAGAACTATATCCTTTCCAACCTGCAACTGCAAGTGATAAAAAGACTTTTAAACCAATAAACCGCCGTGAACATTGCATGGAATGTGTATAGGGATCAATTGCGTTGATTTCTATAGCGTCTGGAGGCATGTAGGTTGTGGTTATATAGAAGGTCTTTCTTAAAATACCCTTATGTCGGGTGAGATAAAGTCCGGCACCCATAGGAACTGACAACCATTTATGAGTATCGAATGTGATGGAATCTGCACATTCAATACCATTAAAAAATTTTTTATACTTATTTACAAATACTGCTGCTCCACCCCAGGCAGCATCAACATGAAACCAAAGATTCTTTTTAATTGCTATTTCTGCTATTTCCTTGATCGGATCAATCACACCGGCATTTGTTGAGCCAGCAGTTGCTGCAATAAAAAATGGCGCATATCCCTTAATTGTATCATCTGAAATTTTATCTTTTAGAGCTTTAATATTCATTTTTAATTGATTATCAACTGGTATTAAACGTACAGCATTTTGACCTAATCCACATAACCTGGCTGCTTTAAGTAAAGAATGATGGCTTTGGGTGGACACATAAAGTGTAGGTTGTTTATCAAGGTTCTGTAAACCTTGACTAGAAAATTCAGGGAATGCATGAGTAAGTGCAGTTAGTAGAGCAGTATGATTGGCTTCTGTGCCACCACTTGTAAACGTACCTTCTATTTGGGATTCATTGTATCCGAATTGTTTTCCAAAACTTTGGATAAGATGTTGTTCAATCTCTACCGAAAATGGACTGTGGTGCCAGGTGGCAAGCTGTGGATTAAATGCTGCAACTAAAGTATCTGCTGCAATGCCCATGGAAGTGGGAGGGGGATTAAACAACCCAAAGTATCTTGGATGGGCGACATGCACTTGATGTTTCCAAAGTCCATCTACAATAAATTCAATTGCTTCCCTTGGTGTGAGAGGATGTTTAAATGTTATAGAAGATAATAAAGAACGAATATACTCAGGATTCGTATCAGGAGTCACTTTTATTTGAGGAACTTTGGCAATATAAGCATCTATTGATTCAATCAATTGATTCCATACTTCTTGGTTTATTTGATGTTCTAATTTCATATCATTCCATCCTTAAATAATTAGTGTTTTTTTCAAATAACGGGTGATCATACTATTTTATATTTTACTATCGTATTTTTGTCGGGTGGTATGGTCTTCAGGTTGTATTCCCTGTACTTGTTCGGCACCTAGTTGAGAACTCTGACGCGATCAACAAACTTTGATTTTCTTTTTCCTGGGGGGATTAAGATGCCTACTTAAGATTAACCGTTTAATATTTATTAATTGCTTTTAAAATGGCAGCACCTAAATTTAAATTGGTCTCATCATGCATAGAACAGTTTAATAAAACAATAGCTCCAGTTGATTGTGATTTATTGAAACCTAAGTATGCCGAATGTCCATTTGTATCTCCACCGTGATATGTGATCACTTGACCGTCATCTAATTCAAGAATAAACCACGCCAAACCAATGTCTCCCAATGATCCTGTATGAATTCCAGGTGTAGGTTGATGTGCTCTTTCCATTGCGTCCTTCAGGGGAGTCTCTATCAATTCCAAATTTGCCTCCAGATATTTGAACATATCATTTAGTGTGGATTTAATCATACCACATCCTTGAAAAATATCGTTTGCAGTGTAATTCGGTACAATATTACTATTAGAATCATGACCAAGAGCTTGATTATTCATCTGTTGTTCAGTTAAAAATAATGAGCTGTTTTGCATGTCTAATACATTAAAAATGTGACACCTCAATATACTTTCATAAGATGTTCTATCAATTAAACCAAGTATGTGTCCTAACAATCCCATTCCGGTGTTGGAATATCCCCACCATGTACCGGGTGCAAACTCTAATATACAATAATTTGTTAGATAATCGTAAATATGTTCGGTTGTATATGCTGCATATGGATCAAGAGGATTATACCCTTCCGGAAGCGGATAATTTGATTCTTGAGGTCTTCTGGGAATACCCGACATATGAATTGCCAGGTGCTCAAATGTAATTTCAATACCATTGTAAGTCGGCATTGTCACTTGACCGGCAGGTAAATAATGACCAACCGTATCACTTAAATCAATAACACCTTTTAAAATTATATTCGAAAGTAATGTAGTAGTAAAAGTTTTAGTAATAGAGCCGATATCAAAAACGGTGTTTGAATCAGGTAGTGTATTGTTATTGATAGATTTTGTCCCGTAAGAAAAAACAAGCTTTTCCTGTTGCTTATTAATGACACCAATCATAGCCCCTACTTTAACGTACTGGTTTGCAAGATTATCTATTTTTTCCTCTAAGCTGTTAAACTGGGGACCAGTTGGTGTTTTATTTTTATTGCAGCCTGAAAAGACCATTATAAATATTAAACAGAATATCTTTACAATTAATATTATTTTTCGGAACATGATTACCTACCTTTTTGATTATCTTTGGATTCTACCCCTTAGAGGAATAACACTGGAAGACTCAATTTTCGCCCGATAGAATCCCTTGATCGATTAAAATTTCTAAGGTGAAACCGTGTGTGAGAAAACTGGTTATTGTTATTCCCTTTATAAGGTATAATGTCTATCGTTTAAATAAATTTATTAGCACTGTCAGAATAATGCTAAGCACTACCATGGATGTAATGGGAATAAAAATTTTGCTTCGCTCAGTCTCAATACGTATATCGCCTAACAATCTTCCGAACCAGTTTAGAAGCCAGGGAGCAAAGTATAGAATTATCCCTATTACAATTAATATTAATCCTGCTGTTATTATCCATCGTTCCATTATTTTCCTTTTCCAAACATAGTCATCAGGGTAAGAACCTTGGTGCGATCAACCAGATATTGTGCTATTATCAGAATCCTTTTAAGATGGACACTAGGCCCATCTTACATTGCTATAATACTGATATTATGTAGGTTAAATATGTTCATTTTGTTTTGAATTAGTATTTCCACACTGTTATGATAAGTTAGTTTTTGAATATATTAAATTTTTTATTTAATCATTGTTCTTTAACAAATAACAATATTACTGCTGCTAAGATTGTTAAACCCAATGAAAAATAAAATGGCGCAACTATGTCAATCTTGTCCCAGAAAATACCTGCTATCAGAGAAGCTGGAAAAGCACATAAACCAATAACCATTTGGAAACCTCCTAAACTACTAGCTCGATATTTAACAGGAGCAAGTTCTGATACCAATGTTCGTTGTACTGGATCCAAAGCTCCTTTGTGTAAGCCGTAAAAGACAAAGGTAAAGATAATGCTAAAATAATTGTGAATAAAAATAAAACTTAGACATACTAATGCCCAAAAAATGAAAGATAATAGTAACACGAATTTTCTGTTAATTCTATCTGAGAGACTACCGAAAGGGATAGAAAAGATAGAGGCGGTAGCAGTAAAGATAAGGTAAAGTACTGGAACAAATGTTATCTGAAAACCAAATTCCTTTGCATATATCAACAAAAAAGAGTAACTAAAAGAACCCAAAGCAAAAAAAGAACTTAACAATAGAAATAATTTAAAATTTTTATTTAAATTTTTAAATGAAAGTCCTTTATAAATTTTTAGATCAGAAGTTTTTTTTTCTTTTATCATAAATAAAATTAATAAGGCACCGATTACTGATGGAATAGATGCTAATATCAATAATTTTTTGAATCCTAAAAATTTGAAAAATAAGATACAAATTATAATTCCACATACAGCACCGAGATTATCCATTGCACGCAAAAAGCCAAAATTTTTACCCCGTTTATCTTTCGTAGAAATGTCTGCAATAATAGCATCTCGAGGTGCACTTCTTACTTTCCCTGCTCTGTCTAAAATTCTAAATGGTATTATATGCTGCCAAGTGACTGAAACAGCATATCCAACTCTTGATAAAGAAGCAAAAATATAACCTAACCAGATGAAGATTTTTCTTTTTTTTATACGATCAGATAGGTAACCAGAGGCGGCTTTAGATATTGAAACAATGGCTTCTCCTAAACCATCAATGAAACCAAGAGTGGCCATATCGGCACCTAAAAACATTGTTACAAATATTGGCCAGATTGGATAAATCATATCTGAACCTAAATCGTTTAGAAACGATGCCGCAGCAAAGGTTCTAACAGTTTTTTTTGATTCATTTTGAATCATATCGATATCAGTTTTACCTAATTGTTTTTTATTCTTTCTGAAGTCAGATTGAAAATGTTGGATTTCGCGTTGATCAATCCAACCTACAGACTGTTTCTACATATGTAAAACGAATTCATTCCAATATGATCATTCCAAAATCAACTATCTTTATCTCCTTACCTATTCCGGAACTTATAATTTTTCCACTTTTTTTCAGTATTGAAAGACCTTTATTACCTTTCTTAATAGTAACCAGCAACCCCTTATCTTCTCCATAATCAATTGAATACATTTTTACTGATTTAGGGTGTTTCATAAAGGATTCATTTAATCCGAGGGAGATTCCGGTGATTTTTTCTTCTCCAATATTTGAAATATAAGGTAATTCGATTACAAAGTGACCTTCTAAATCACATTTAGTTTGGGGATTCATAAAAACAAATCCGTTTACAGTGAAGCTATAAAGACTAATTGGCTCTCTTGTCCCATTGAGTGGGTAAGCTATGATAGATTTACCTTTGCAGGGAGAACCATCTTTTTCATTAATAGTCCCCTTAATTAGAATAATTTTTTTCTGTTCAAGTAATTTTGTCAATATCTCTTTTGCTTGGTTAGTATACTTGTTTTCAGAATATTTTTCCATGAACTTATTGTAACTTGCAATGGTGTGTTTTGATTTCGCCATATTAAAGTAGAATTCTGCTACATATTCTAAGGCTTTCTCATAAAAGTTACTATTAGGATAATTCTGAATAAATTCTTCGTAAGCATCAATAGTGTTTTTAGATATGACCATGACATATCTTATTGAATCTATATTTTGCTGGGCGAATTCGACATATCGACTATTGGGATGTTTTTGGATAAAATCCTCATAAGCAGCAATAGTATTTGCTTCTTTTGTTTTATAATAATCTTTTTTATCACTACTACAAGCTATAAAGAAAATGAACGATCCAAGCAGTATCATTAATAAAATTCTTTTCTTCATTTTTTTCTCCTTATAAAATTTTATTTATATACTAGGCGACATGAGTTTTATAGGTTGGGTTGAAGGCAGTGAAACCCAACAAATAATAAAACCATTATTCCATGCCAATCGTTTTGTTAAAACAGAGTTCATTGTCAGCCCTCTAATTTTTATCATATATCCCGTCCTGAACATATTGATGAAAACTGGAATACTTCCATTAAACAGGCGCGTTGGCCAAACCATGTTTCAAGGGATTGTAATGTATATATTTCAATAAACGGATTCGTGTTGAAAAGTCCTCATCATTCTCGGGTAAATTCATTATAAAATTTAAATGTTCAGGCAGCACAATATAAGCATCTATATGAAATAGATGATTTTTATTGACATAATTAAACGCTTCTTTCAATAATTTTATGTTTTCAGGATGATTAAATATACTTGTCCTTTTGTAATTGACAATCGTAAAGAAATATGTTCCTCCGGAAATATAGATGCGATGATAATTCGACATTGGTTTGTTTCCTGCGCTCATCCCTTAACAATAAATGGTGGGCCGTTGGCCCACCCTACTTGGCTACAGACTATGGCATAGACTGATTTAGCCCCATCTGCACTGGCACGGTTGGCTTGATTGGTTAGGCGGATATTTCACCTCTCCTATTCCTGTAGTAATACCTATAGATTAAATTCAATTTTGATTATACGTTCTATCCCTAGTTTTATTTTTTGTGATGACACATAATAGCCAGGTATTGTAAAAAGTATTTTGACTTCTTTGTTTTTATAACTGACTGGAATTTTTATGGATGCTTCTCCATCACCGTAAGTCATAACTTCTGAAATGATATTTCCATCTGTATCCATAACTGTAATCCTTGCTCCTTGTGGCAGTTTTCCTGTACTTACTTGCAAGGTATAGAAATCATTATCCAAAGTAGTGGTAGCTTCCTTGTTATTTGTTTTTTTTAATATAGTTGTAATTACTGCCGTAGTAAGACCCAAAATACCTGTGATAATCGACGCAATAATAACTGCTCTTGCATTTATGCGAGCACTTTTTTCTCCATCTTTCTTTTTCTTTGACATAGAAGAAAGGCTCCTTTAGCTATATGTGCAACTAACGATCATTGCTCACTTGACGTAAAACAAAACTGCGAGCTCTGTGAATTTTACAATTTATGTTCATTAACCACAAATATTGACTAAAACCACTGCACGTTTTGCGTTCAAGTGCAGCAAATGGTTAGGTGTGAAAAACTAGTTTATTATATTTATTCTTCTCTCAAAATTCTCCCGGAAAAGATTCTGCAACATATATTATTTTCCATTCTTTATTACGTTTTGAGTAAATTGTTGTATACGTTCCGCGCATATTTTCTTGCTTGCCAGATTTATAAATAGCAGACCAATCAAATAATTCTGTTACAATTACTAAATTTCTCTCAATAATATCAATATGCTGATTAACTACTTCAACTTTAGATTTCTCAAGAGGATCAGTATGTACTTTAACTGTATCTGAAAATGCCAACCAAGATCTTGTAATGTTTCCATTTGCAGCGAATGTAAATTCATTATTATTAGAATAATAATTCAAATATTGAGCATATTCTGCACTATTCCATGAATCAAATAGTTCTGAGGCTAGTTGTTTTACTTGATTTTCAATTTCAGTTTTTTCAGTTTCGGTTAAAGGTACAATTTTAGATTGACAAGATAATAATAGAATAACGAATGTTAAAATTAAGGAGTATTTTAATATTGCTATCACTATGACCTCCTTTATTTAAAAGATATTTATAATACACCTAACGACTTTCGTTTAAGCTGATTTTACAGCAGGAGATTTACTTGATTACTTGCACAAAACTTGAACCAAAACCGAACCGAAATTCCAAAAAACCACAAGCTGTAAAATTCAGCTTGAAACGTTGGTTAGGTTGTCTCACATGTTGTTTTTCAATTAGTTAAGGTCTCTAAAAATCTCGCTTTTGGTATTCTGGTTACGTCTTTTGCCACTTTGACCATTTGCCAATGGTAGTCTGCTTTTTCAGCAATAGGTGTATCAATATTGTACTTCCAGAATCGGTACTTTGAAGTTGCAATTGCGGCGTACTCAACAAATAATTGCAAATTTTCTTTTTCTTGCTTTTCTAGCACTCTTACTTGCTGATAACCCATTACCAGTGAATGTACTTTATTTAAATTTATTCCTGTCTCCTCTGAACACAAACCTACAATACCCATTCCTAAGTCAAACACTTTGTAATACTGACATACCTCTTCAAAATCAAGAATAGCCTTTAATACCTTTCCTTCAAACAACACGTTATCGAAAAACAAATCGCCATGGATCAGCCCGCGTGGCAACTCTTTCGGTATGAATTGATCAAAATAAAGATGCTTTTGTGTTAACCAAGTTTCATATTCTGGATCGATATTTTTTCCAATAACACTTGGAAAAGTCTGCAATCCATAAGCATGTTTATCGGCCAGGGAATCAGGCGCGGGGATATCATGTAGTCTGGCCATTGCAATTCCTATTTGATTTAACATAGTATCATCCAAGTTTTTGACCACCTGTCCGGAAATATACTGTTTCACTAACACTGGTTTTCCTTGAAATATTGTTGTCATTCCTCCTGCTGCCATGTTTAGAAGATGCGTTGTGGGAAAATTGAATTTTTCCAATAAGGACAAGATGTTAACTAAATTTACTACTCTATCCCATGTTATCTCGAATATTGTTAGGACATAATTGTTTTGTCTTGTTTGCAATAAATAATTAGAACTACCATCACCTTTTTCTATAGGCTCATAATCGACCAATTCCAGATCATAAGCAGTGGCTATTTCATTTATCTCTTTTTCATTCAACTCTGTATATTGGGCCATTATGATCCAATTTCTTTTTTGACAAGATGAAAAATTTCAACCAGACAATTCTACTTTAGATTGTGTTAGATTTCTTTCTATTCTGTTAAACGCAATTTCTGCTATTTTATGTACTGTTTCCTGATAAGTAATATTGGTATTTATGAAACATGCCCTAGGGAAAAAACTGCACTTTATATCATTGGGATGCTGTCTCATTCCGGGAACAAGGTTTGCTTCGAGAAAATATGGGCATTCTTTATCATCCATCTTTATATCAATTCTACCATAATCTCTAGCTCCTAAAGCTATAAAAGCATTTTTTGCGATTGAATTAATACTTTTGTATGTGTCTTCATCTTCTATCGCAATTAATGTTTGAATTTTTTCTTCTTTTATCTTATAACCAAGAAAGTTATTATCTGAATTTTCATCCGAAAGAATTATTTCTACTGGCATTGCAATGGGTTCGCAATGAGAATCTGAACCAAGTATTGAAACTGTAAATTCTCTACCACTTAGAAATTTTTCTACTAAAGCTGATTGTTTAAATAAAGTAGAAATATCTTGAACTTTCTTTTGATAACTTTCAAAATTATAAACAATAGAATCACTTCCAATGCCTTTGCTATCACCTTCACACAGAGGTTTAATAAATAAAGGAAAAACAATTGGAAGTTCATTAGCGCTTTTGTACATACCGGGTTTGGCTACAAAACAGGAAGCTGTATTTATTCCAAATTCTTCTAATCTTTTTTTTGCGTTATTTTTGCTGAATGCCAATTCAATTGCTTCTTTACCTGAACCAGCATAATTTATATCAGCTTCTTCCATATATTCTGATATCCATATTTTATCTTCCCTGTTTTTTATTATTTCACCTCCGTTAAAAATAACATATTTAATCCCAGAGAACACTAAATCTGGTCTTCTATAAATGATTTCATCCAAATCTGATTTTGTTCTAATGATATTAAAATTAACATGACTATATTTTTCAATTAAAGCATCGTAAACACTAA